>JAFSVP010000069.1 GCA_017444905.1 Bacteroidales bacterium | reverse complement strand
GAACCCTGAAGAGGTTCGCCTCGCGGATGCCGTCGGGCTTCACGGAAGCGACTTCGGCAGTCACGGGAGCAATCTCGGTCTCTTCGTCGCAGTAGCCGAAAATGCCGAGGTAATTTCCGCTATCAGCGTCGTGAACGCTATAGTCGAAGTAGGTGGTGGAGGTGATGTAACCCTCGTCGTCATAGGTCATGACGATGGGCTCAGCTCCACTCGTGCCGCCGCCCCAGAATACGAGTATCATAGTACCGGCCTGGTCGTAATAATAATATCCGACACCGAAAGCACTGGCAAGCTGGCCGCTCTTTAGCCTCTGGTTATTACAGGTGATGGTCCTTGAAGGCTCGTCAACAGTGAAGTAGAGGATGGGGTTGGCATAGCCGCCGAATCCGCCGAACCAGTCGGCATACAGCAGATAGCCGTCTTCAGGCGTGTCGCCGGCAGCCACGAGCTCAGCGCCGAAAGCGTCCTCGCCGGAGCCGAACACGTACTTGCATTCCTGAGGCCAGACAGCGGTGTAGGCATATACGAAGGGACCCATCACGAACTCGTCGTTCACGTTGCCGTAGATATCCTGCACTGCGCCCTCGAGCACGGTGAAGGTAACTTCGTCGGCGGGAGCGGGAGCGGCCTTGAGCTTCACGCCCAGGTCATAATAGGAAACTGCGCCGTAGTAGGGAGCCTGGCCGAGGTTGTACTCGGTGGTGGTGGAGGAACCGTCGCCGTTGTCGTGGACGATCTTGGCTACGACCGACTCGCGCTGGACCTTGTTGATCATATTCGCAGCGGTGGCGGTGATGTAGCTGTCGTAGTCGTCGTAGGTCTCGGGGGCATTGACCGTGAAGGTCAGGGGAGCGTTCTTCAGGTAGCTGTAAACGCCGTCCTGGAAATTGCTCTCAAGGCCTGCGCAGGGGTTGCCGATGGAGTCGGTGAAGGTACCCTCAGCATAGTTTACAACGAAGTACGAACCGGGGATGACGATGTCGGCGAAGGTAATGAGCACCTGGTTGCCGGACACCTTGACGGAGGAAGCCTTGACGCCGGTGGCCACGGGGGTGCCGGTAAGGTAGAGCTTCGCGTAAACGTCGGCGGTGATGTCCTTGGTCTCGTCATAGGTAACGTCCTCGGTGAAGACGAGGAGCACCTGGTTCTGAGAGGGGGTGAAATCTTCGAGCACGGGAGCTACGCCGTCGGTAGTGGTGACGGAGGTGGAGGCAACTTTGCCAACGGTACTCTCTATGCTGGTAGTGACTGCATAGATGAAGTACTCGGTGTTGGGCTCGAGATCTTCAATCGTGATAACCTGAGTACGGCCGCCCTTGCGATAATCGAAAGTGCCCTCGGAGATTCCGCCGTAGGAAACGGTGTAAACCAATTCGGGATCGACGTTCTCGATGGGCTCGTCGGTAATCACATAGGAGTAGAATGCCGACTCTGCCTTGGGAGCGAGGTACAGCAGAAAGGAATTGTCCTTTACATTGGACACGGAAACCTCGATTTCGCCGCCTTCCACCACGGGGGTGGGCTCGGTCCCCTTAGGATAAATCTTATCCATACAGGAGACTGCGCTGAAAGCGAGAATGGCGACTACCGAAAGATATGCAAATATTCTTTTCATTGTCTTCAGTGATTATTTTTTGGTCCAGACCTCATTCTTAGCGCAGAAATTAGTCCACAGCTTCGCGGTATTCACCGGGTAGAGCCAGATATTGTCGGTGGAAGTCCACACGCCGGGAGCCGTCTCGGTGAAGGTGATGTTGCCGGTATCGTAAACATAGATGCCGGGCTCCCAGGACACCAGCATGAACTGGTCTTCTTCGGTAGCGTACCAGGCCTCGCACTTCTGTCCGCAGGCGAAGGTGATGGTCTTCTTGTCTTCGGAAACCTGTCCGACGTAAGACCAGTCGCCCCAGGACGAATACTGCAGGGAACCGGAGGTGATGAAGTCGCAGTAGAGGATGGTCACGTCGGTGGCATCCTTGGTGAGGGTCATCTCCCAGCTGATTGCGTTATCGTAGTAATCCTGAGCGGTAACCACATAGGTACCGAGGATGTCGGCGAGCGGGTGGTCGTTATCGGTAATGGTAATGACACAGCTCTTCTCGGCGCTGAGCTTCAGGGAGTTGGGCTTTACAAGCTCAACCGAGAAGCTGATATCGCCGGTGTACTGGCCGGGAAGTTCGACAATCTCGAGATTGATATACTGGGTACGGGCCTCGCCGTCGAAGGTGAGGACGGCCTGAGGGTTGGTATCCCTGACGTTCTCGCCTACCTTGGCGGTTCCGTCCTTAAGGGTGTAGGCGACGGAAGTGGCCACGGGGTCGATGGAAGCGATGGTGACGGGAATGGAGATGATTCCGACATTCTCGGCGACGGAATAGGTCGCCTTCTCGAAGGCCACGAAGCTCTCCTCATTCTCGAAAACGGGGAACTCATTGAGTTTGCTGCAGGAGAAAGCGGCAAACAGGGCGGCAGCGCCCAAAATAAGCATTGATATCTTTTTCATACTTGTGTCCTCCATTATTCAGGCCAGTCGTTCTGGGTGAGATTCTCGTTGGCGATAATCTCGCGGTCAGGGATGGGCATGGCCCAGCGGAAGTTGGGGTAAGGAACCTCGGTAATCACGCCGTCGGCAACGTCGGTGCGGGTCATCGCACGGCCGGTGCGGGCAAGGTCGAACCAGAGGTGGCCTTCCCATGCAAGTTCCTTCTGACGCTCGAGATACACGCCGGCCTTGGTGGCGGGCTGTGCGGTGGCGCCGCGCTTCGAAGCGATGAGCTCGAGGTCGGAGACCGCATTGTAACCGGTGGCGCCGTTGATGACGGCCTCGGCACGGTTCAGGTACATCTCGGAGAGACGAAGAACGATGGTGTTGTTGTAGTCGGGAGTAGCAGCGCCCTTGCCATAGTACTTGGCGGTCCAGAAGTCGCCGAGGTTGGCGCCTT
>JAFSVP010000068.1 GCA_017444905.1 Bacteroidales bacterium | reverse complement strand
CGATGTAGACCATGCAGCCGGTTTCGCCCTTCTTGTACAGGTCGTACACGCCCATTGCGAGTTCGGAGCAGTAGCCGAGGTCGTAGGCGATGGGATCCTGGCAGCGGGTGTCGTAGCCGATTTCCACGGGACGGGTCTTGATCTTGAGGCCGAGGCGGTCGAATTCCTTGATGAGGATTTCGTTGAAGAGGACTGCCTTGCTCACCTTGCCGAGTTCGGGATGGCCGTGCTCGTCGTAGGTGACGTTAACGCCTGCAGCCTTCATCTCGGCGGGATCGAGGTCGTGGAATACGCCCTCCGCCACTATTACTGCACCGTAGTTGATGCCCAGGGACTTGCGGCGTATGATTGCCGAAAGGGTGAGCTTTATGATCTTGTCAAGGGTGATCCTGGTCTTGTCGAACATCTCGGGAATGATGGTCATGGGGGCATGGATAGCCTCGCCTATGCCAAGGGCCAGATGACCGGCGCTGCGACCCATGGCGCTGACGATGAGCCAGTTGCCCGAAGTGCGGCCGTCTTCGTAGATGGTGCGGGCGAGGTGTGCGCCCTCGTTGCGGGCCGAGTTGAAGCCGAAGGTGGGAGCGTTGCCCGGGAGGGGCAGGTCGTTGTCGATGGTCTTGGGCACGTGGATGTTCGCTATCGGGTAACTCTTCGCCTCGAGGAACTTGGCGATACGGTTCGCGGTGGAGGCGGTGTCGTCTCTGCCTACGGTGACCAGAAGCTTGATGTTGTTGCTGGTGAAGAGCTCAAGGTTGAAGTTCTTTTCAAAGTCTTCCGCAGTGGGTTTGAAACGGCTCATGCGAAGATAGCTGCCGCCCCTGTTGAAGAAATAGTCAGCCAGTTTGAAATTGAGGTCCTCGGTCTCGGGATTCTTGGAGAAGAGGCCGCTGTAGCCGCCGTGAAGTCCGATAACCCTGTAACCCTTTGCCAGGAAGGTTTTAGCAATGGTGAAAACGACGGTGTTCATGCCCGGAGCCGGACCGCCGCCACAAAGGATGATTATTGAGTCTTTCATTTTGTAATGATGAATTTAGTATCAAAAAAATCTCACAAATTTAGTAATAAAATGATAAAACTGCATTATGGCTTTTGAAGAGATTTTTTGCTATTTTTGTAATTTGTATGGAAAGAAGCGCTGCGAAGGCCAGAATTGAGGAATTGGTTGCCCTCCTGCGGGAGAACAGCAGGCGTTATTATGTGGAAAACGCCCCCACCATGTCGGACTATGAGTTCGACACTCTCATGCATGAGCTGGAGCGCCTGGAGGCGGAGTGGCCGGAATTCAAGCTGGCCGACTCCCCCACACAGCGCGTTGGCAGCGACCTGCAGAAGGGTTTCGTACAGAGGCCCCACCGCTATCCCATGCTCTCCCTTGCCAATACCTACTCCATTTCAGAGGTGGAGGAATTCGCCGCCCGCGCCGAGAAAACTCTCGAAGCGGGTTTCTCATACTGCTGTGAGCTCAAGTTCGACGGCACCGCCATCTGCCTCACTTACCGCGACGGCAAGCTCTACCGCGCGCTCACCCGGGGCGACGGAGTGAAGGGCGACGACATCACCGAGAACGCGAAGCGCATCTCCAACATCCCCCATACCCTCAAGGGAGATTTTCCGGCCGACTTTGAAATCCGGGGCGAGGTGCTCATGCCGTATTCCGCCTTCGACGCCCTCAACGCGGAAAGAGAAGACGCCGGCGAGCCCCCCTTCGCCAATCCCCGCAACGCCGCGTCGGGCTCGCTCAAACTCCTCGACCGAGAGGAAGTGGCGCGCCGCGGCCTCATCTGCACCCTCTACCACATTCCGGCTCAGAGCGGCCTGGAATTCCAGAGTCATGACGAGGCGCTGAGCGCCGCCGAAAGCTGGGGGCTTCCGGTATCGCACGAACGCCGCGTGGTGCATTCAATAGGCGAAATAAAGGAATACATCGACCACTGGGACACCCAGCGCAAATTCCTACCCTTCGCCACCGACGGAATCGTCATCAAGATCAACGAAATGTCGTTCCAGCGCGCCCTGGGCTTCACCGCCAAGGTGCCACGCTGGGCGGTTGCATACAAGTTCAAGGCCGAACAGGCCCTCACGCCCATACTGTCGATAGATTATCAGGTTGGCCGCACCGGAGCGGTTACTCCGGTGGCGAACCTGCAGCCTGTGCAGCTCAGCGGCACCGTGGTCAAGCGCGCAACCCTGGTCAATGCCGACCAGATGGCGGCCCTCGACATCCACGAAGGCGACTGGGTGTACGTGGAGAAGGGCGGCGAGATCATCCCCAAGATCACAGCAGTTGAACCTTCAAAACGGAGGCCCGGCGCCGTGCGGCCTGCTTTCCCTGCCGTCTGCCCCGACTGCGGCACTCCCCTGGTGCGTGAAGAAGACGAAGCCAAGTGGTTCTGCCCCAATTCGGACGGATGTCCCATGCAGATCAAGGGCGAACTGCTGCATTTCACCGGCCGCAAAGCCATGAACATCCTGGCCGGCGAGGCTACCGTGGAGCAGCTTTATAATCTGGGACTCGCCCGTACCCCGGCCGACCTGTACGACCTCAGCCTTTCGCAGCTTCTCACCCTCGATGGCTGGAAGGAGAAGAGTGCCAGACGTTTCCGTGCCAGCCTGGAAGCCTCGCTCGACGTCCCCTTCGACCGGGTGCTCTTCGCCCTTGGAATCCGCTTCGTGGGCGAAACCACGGCACGCGAGATAGCCGTCCATTTCGGCAGCATAGAAGCCGTGGCTGCTGCTGGCAGGGAGGAACTCCTTGCTGTTCCCGATGTGGGAGAAGTGATTGCCGACAGTATCCTTGCCTGGTTTGCGGACCAGCGACATACGATAGAAATTGAACGCCTCAGGGCACACGGTCTGCGCTTCGCCATGGGAGAAGCCCAGGCGGCAGCGTCAGACGCCCTTGCAGGCAAAACCATAGTGGTGTCGGGAGTCTTCAGTGTCTCCCGCGACGCCATGAAAGACCTTATCTCCAAACACGGAGGCAAGAATTCCGGAAGCGTGAGCGGCAAGACCAGCTTCCTTCTGGCAGGAGAGAATCCCGGGCCGGAAAAGTTGCGCAAATGCGAGGAACTGGGGGTCCCCATCCTCAGCGAGGAAGCCTTTATGGCCCTTCTGCCCGAAGACGCTGCTGAAGCACCGGAACCGAGATTGTTTGACGACGAACCTACTCTGTTTTAGGATATGGAAAAGGAAAAGAGGAAATTTAAACTGGGAAACCTGTTCACCGGCAGATTCTGGAGAGTGGTGTTCTACACCTTCGACAAGTTTGCCGAGAACCGTATGGGTTTCCAGTGCGTTTCCCTGAGCTACTTTGTCACCCTCGCGATAGTGCCCATGCTGGCCTTTATCTTCGCCATCTCCGGTGGCCTGGGGGTGGAAGACAAAGTGACAACCTTCCTTCACGAAGTGCTCCCCTCCGCCTTCACCT
>JAFSVP010000067.1 GCA_017444905.1 Bacteroidales bacterium | reverse complement strand
GCCTCCTTGGTAGCCTGGCGCTGGCTGTCGGAGAAATATGCGGGGACGGTGATGACCGCCTCGGTAACAGGCTGGCGGAGATAATCTTCCGCAGTCTTCTTCATCTTCTGAAGGATGACCGCCGAGATTTCCTGAGGGCTGTAGAAACGGCCGTCTATGTCAACACGGGGAGTGTTGTTGTCGCCGCGTGTGACTTTATAAGGAACGCGCGAGACTTCCCTGCTCACCTGGTCGTAGGTCTCGCCCATGAAACGCTTGATGGAGAAGACGGTGTTGTGAGGGTTGGTAATGGCCTGGCGCTTTGCGGGAGAACCCACCTTGCGCTCGCCGTTGCCGGTGAAAGCCACTATCGACGGGGTCGTGCGGGCCCCTTCGTCATTGATAATCACGGTAGGCTGGTTGCCTTCCATTACGGCTACACAGGAGTTTGTGGTGCCGAGATCGATTCCGATAATTTTTCCCATATTCTTAATCCTTTTGTTTTGACTATTTATCCGGACCTTCTGCGGTCCGCGATATCAATCTTCAAATCCTTTGCCACTCGCTATTTGCTGACAAAATGTCAAAGAATGATTATCTTTGCAGCCGATGATTTACAGACAACTGACAGACAAAGAATACGAAAGCCTTCAGGCACGCATCCTCTACGAAGATAATCACCTCTTGATTGTCAATAAGTTACCCGGAGAGATAACCCAGGGCGACAAGACCGGCGACGAGTGCCTCGCCGAGAGTTACAAGGCTTTCATAGCCCGCCGCGACAGCAAGCCGGGCAGGGTTTTTCTCGGCATCCCGCACCGCCTCGACCGGCCGGTAGGCGGCATCTGCATGCTGGCCAAGACCGAGAAGGCCCTCAGCCGTACCACCGCCATGTTCCGCGACGGCGAGGTGCACAAGACCTACTGGGCGCTGTGCTGCAGCAAGCCTGAACCGCCGGAAGGCCTGCTGGAAGACTATCTCTGGCGCGACGAGGCAAAGAACAAGACCTACGTATGCAAGCGCGAGCGCAAGGACGCAAAGCTTGCAAGGCTAAGATACCGCTTCCTGCAGAGCACGGAACGCTACCACCTCGTAGAAGTGGAGCTGCTGACCGGACGGCACCACCAGATTCGCTGCCAGCTCTCCAACATAGGCTGCTGCATCAAGGGCGACCTTAAATACGGAGCCCCCCGCTCCAACCCCGACGGAAGCATCAGCCTGCTGGCAAGAAACATACGCTTCATCCACCCCGTCCGCAAAGAGGAAATGGAGATTACGGCGCCTGTGCCTGTTTCCTGGAAGGGCCTGTAAGCCATCTTTCTTCTTTCTGCTTCTTTGAAGCCAACGAGCGCATCATCTGGCCCGGCGTCATATTGGCGTTGAGCTTGAATGCCATATTGAAGGTCACCACCGAATGGAAGCCGCTCATCTGCGAGAGGTCGCCTATCTTCAGGCGCGGGTCGCGCTTTATGAGCTCCATCGCGTAATTAATCCGGTAATAATTCAGAAGCTGGTTGAAGTTCCTCCCCGAGTAGAGGTTCAGCGAGCGCGAGAGGTAAAGCCTGTTCGTCCCGGTCATACGCGCAAGGTCGTCCACCGAGAAGTCGTCCTGAAGGAAAGGCTTTTCAGTTTCCATAATGCCCACCACCTTGTTGAACAGCCGGGCAGAATCGGTGTCGGCATCGACGTATTCTATGGGTTTGCGGGCGGCGGCCTCTCGCTGACTCTTGCGTATCACCGCCTCCTTCGCCTCTCCCAGAAACATTGTATTGCCCTTCTTTACCCTTAATAGCTGAACGGAGTAAAACGCCAGCACAGGCGGCAGGCAGGCCCACGACCCCGCGCCCGTGTCGTAAAGCGCAAGCACGAGGAGCCATAGCGAAAGCCACACCGCAAAATGCATCAGGGTAAAGTATTCCACGACGCCCGTCCACACCGACGAATGCTGGAAGAGAAGCGGCACCACTCTGTACTTGCGCAGCACCTTCACAATCAGAGAAGCGAATACCGGAATGACGCCGGCAAGGGCGATTGCCACCGGAGGAGCCCTCAGTATCAGCAGGGTAGCCAGGGCTGCGGACACAAGCAGCAGGACTGCAAGAGGCCTGCGGGCATCCTCTCCCTGCACCGGGCAGAGAAAAAGAAGACAGGAGGAGCAGAGGAAAGCAGCCGAGCACGCCCGCGGCACTGCTGAAACCGGCAGCACACTCAAATCAGGCAACAATTGCAGGACAGCAGACAGCACTGCGAAGAGGGCGCTCCACAGCCTGACTGCATCGATAACTGACAGTTTGTTTTTCATACCGGCGCCAAATATATAAAACGGCTCCGGTTCCCGGTGGGTCAAAACAGGGGGGTAAAAAACTTTTTTACGATTTTTATCTCTTTAAATTTTTTACCCCTTGTAAAAATAATTCTTAACAGCTGTTAACTCGGCTTCGGCGTCAAGCCAGCTTCTTCACCTTCTCCTTGATGCGGTCGAAGCCCTGCCCGTAAACTCCCGTGACGGACGATACCGAGAGGAAGGCGTCCGGGTCAACCGACTTTATCATACGAAGCAGCACGCTGAGGTCGGTCTTGCGGGTGAGAACCATAAGCACCTCGGTACTCTGCTTGGTGTACCAGCCCTTGCCGTCGAGCACGGTCACGCCCCTGTGGAGATTACCGGTAATGGCATCGGCAATCTCGGCATATTTCCTTGAAAGGATGAAGAGCTGCACCGACTGCCTGGAGCCCGCCAGATACAGGTCGAGCACAGTGCTGTTAATCACCACAAGTATGAAACCGTACACCACCGTGGTAATCTTCTCTGCCCAGGGCAGCAGCTGTCCGTCGGCAGTATATGAAGGGACGAAGAGCGACGAGAGTATAATCACCACGTCCATAACAAGAATCATCCTACCCGGCGACACATTGCGGTACTTATTGATTATCAGTGCGATAATATCCGTACCTCCGGTACTTCCGCCCTGCGACATCGTCATTCCTATGCCCACGCCGACCATTATGCCTCCCATTATGGTGCTCATAAGCTTGCCGTTGTCGATGGCAAGTGCCTTCACTATGTCGTAGGGTATGACTCCCTGCAGCAGGTTCAGGCCGGCGGAGGCTATAATTACAGCATAAACCGTCTTGCCTCCGAAACTCTTCCCGAGTATTATGAGGGCTATGGCCAGCAGGATAGAGTTAACCACGAAATATATGGTACCTATCTTCACCGCACCGCCCGTGGCGTACTGCACGATTGAAGCGGCGCCAGAAACGCCTCCGCCAACGAGGTTGTTGGGCACAAGGAAAAGGTTCCAGCCCAGAACATACATAAAAATCCCGAGGGTAATGAAGAAATACTCCTTCAGGAACCTCAGCACACGCTTAGTAGTCATTTCCAAAAAACGTATTTACTTGTTGCCGGATTTCTTCCGATGCAGACCGGCCTTTATCTCGTCGAAACCCTCGCCGTACACGCTGTTGGTGGGCGACACCGAAATGAAGGCCCTGGGGTCTATGTCCTTTATGATGCGCGAAAGCCCGGGGAACTCCTTCTGATTGATGATAATCAGAAGAACGTCCCTCTCCTGCTTGGTGTACCAGCCCTTGGCGGTAAGGACCGTCACGCCCCTGTCCATCTTGTCAACTATGTAATCTGCAATCTCTTCGAAACGGTGCGAGAACACCAGCAGCTGGTACGACGACTTCTTTCCGCCGACGACGAAATCTATCACCAGCGAGAATGTCACAACCTCCTCAAGTCCGTAGCACATATCCGAAAAACTCTTGTCGGGGAGGAAGAGCAGCAGGCCGCATATGACGAGGTCGGTCATGAAGAATATTGTACTCAGCGATACCGGCCAGTACTTGTTGACCATCAGCGCCACTATGTCGGTGCCTCCGGTACTGCCTCCGAAGCGGATTACAAGACCTATTCCGGCCGCCTCCAGGAATCCTGCCACTATGGGGATGAGCACGGTCTCGTCGATATGCAGGAACTGCCCCGGCACGGAATGCAGAAACTCCGCTCCCGAAACCAGCTGCATCGCCAAAGTCGATACCGCGATGCAGTATATCGTCCTGAAGCCGAAGCCTATGCCCATTGCCAGCACCGCTATTATTATAAGCAGCGCATTTATGACAATATAGGAGTACTGCGCCTGCAACAGGCCGCCGGTGGCGTACTGGATGACGGTACAAAGGCCCATCATTCCGCCTGCCGACATCCCGTTGGGAATCATGAAGCTCTCCCAGCTGACAGCGAAGATGAAGCAGGCGACGGTGAGCGCGACATAGTCGCGAAATACCGACAATGCTTTCTGTTTCATCATTTTACAACTATGTTGACGATACGGCCCGGAACCACTATCACCTTTACAATCGAGAGGCCGTCGGTATATTTCGCGGTCTGGGCGTCTTCACGCACGGCGGCTTCCACCTCGGCGGGAGAAGCGCTCTTCGGGAGGTCGAGGGTAAAGCGCATCTTGCCGTTGAACTGCACGGGATAAGTCACCGAGTCTTCCGCCGCGAGGGCCGGAATGAACTCGGGGAAAGAGGCACTCGATACCGACTCCCCGTGGCCGAGGCACTCCCAGAGTTCTTCCGCCATATGCGGAGCGAAGGGGCTGAGAAGCACCACGAGAGGTTCAAGAATCTCGCGCTTGGCGCATTTCAGGGACGTAAGCTCGTTGACTGCTATCATAAAGGCGCTTATGGTAGTGTTGTAGGAGAAATTCTCGATATCCTCCTGCTCCTTGCCTATAAGCTTGTGGAGCACCTTGAGTTCGGAGGGCGAAGCCTTTTCATCGGTCACCAGCCACTCTCCCCTGTTGAAGTAGAGCCTCCAGAACTTCTTGAGGAAGCGGTTGACGCCGTCGATACCCTTGGTATCCCAGGGCTTGCTCTGCTCAACGGGACCGAGGAACATCTCGTAAAGCCTCAGAGTATCAGCTCCGTAGGTATCACAGATGAGGTCGGGATTCACGACGTTGAACATCGACTTGCTCATCTTCTCTATAGCCCAGCCGCAGCGGTACTCCCCGTCTTCGAGGATAAACTCGGCATCGGCGAACTCCGGACGCCAGGCGCGGAAGGCTTCGAGGTCGAGACGGTCGTTGTAAACTATGTTCACGTCGACGTGAATCTCGGTGGTATCGTAATCCTTGCGGAGGCCCTCCGACACGAAGGTGTTGGTGCCCACGATGCGGTAAACGAAGTTCGAGCGGCCCTGTATCATACCCTGGTTCACCAGCTTGCGGAAAGGTTCGTCCTCGCACACGTAGCCGAGGTCGTAGAGGAACTTGTTCCAGAAGCGGGAGTAGATAAGGTGGCCGGTGGCGTGCTCGGTTCCGCCCACGTACAGGTCCACCGAACGCCAGTATTCATCAGCCTCGCGCGATACGAGAGCCCCGTCGTTGGCAGGGTCCATATAGCGCAGGTAGTAGGCGCTGGAGCCGGCAAAGCCGGGCATAGTGGATGTTTCAAGCGGGTATCCCTTGTAAGTCCAGTCCTTGGCGCGGGCAAGAGGAGCCTCGCCGGTGGGCTTGTAGGATTCTATCTCCGGAAGAGTCACGGGAAGGTCTTCCTCCGCCACGGGGCAGGGTATGCCGTCTTTGTAGTAAATCGGGAAAGGCTCGCCCCAGTAGCGCTGGCGCGAAAAAATGGCGTCGCGAAGGCGGAAATTGGTCTTGCGGCGGCCAAGGCCCTTCTCCTCGACATAATCCTTTGCGCGCTCTATGGCCACCTTGACGTCGAGCCCGTCGAGGAAGCCGGAATTGCACATCTTGCCTTCCTTCGCGTCGAACGACTGCTCCGACACGTCGCAGCCCTCGATGATGGGGCGGATGGGGAGGTTGAACTTGCGCGCGAAGGCGTAGTCGCGGCTGTCGTGGGCCGGAACGGCCATTATGGCGCCGGTTCCGTAACCTGCCAGCACATACTCCGAAATCCAAATCGGAATGCGCTCTCCGGTCAGAGGATTGATGCCGTAAGAACCTGAGAACACGCCCGTTACGCTGCGAGTCTCCGCGATGCGCTCGCGCTCTGTCTTTTTCTTTACCTCCTTGATATATGCAGCCACGCTCTCGCGACAGACTGCGGAAGTAAGCTCGTCCACCAGCGGGCTCTCGGGAGCCAGCACCATAAAGGTAACTCCGAACACAGTATCCACGCGGGTGGTGAAAATAGTGACGGGAAGAGTCTTTCCGTCGCACTCGGTCATAAATATCAGCTCGGTACCGTCGGAGCGTCCTATCCAGTTGCGCTGCATCTCCTTGAGGGAATCGCTCCAGTCGAGCGAGTCCAGCGACTCGAGCAGGCGCGAGGCATAGGCCGACACGCGCAGCTGCCACTGAGTCATCTTCTTCTGCTCCACGGGGAAGCCGCCGCGCACCGACAGTCCGTCCTTCACCTCGTCGTTGGCAAGCACCGTGCCGAGGCCCTCACACCAGTTGACAGAAGTTTCACCCTGATATGCAATGCGATAGCGCATAAGGATATCCGACTTCTCCTTCTCCGACGCAGCCTTCCATGCTGCCGGCGTCACGTCTTCGTACCCTTCCTTCTCGATGCGGGCGACCAGCTCTGAAATCGGGCGGGCCTTGTCGGCATCAGGGTCATACCAGCTGTCGAACATCTTCAGGAACGCCCACTGCGTCCACTTGTAATAGGCGGGGTCGCAGGTGCGCACCTCGCGGTCCCAGTCGAAGGAGAAGCCTATGCGGTCGAGCTGCCCGCGATAACGGGCTATGTTGTCGGTAGTGGTCTTCTCGGGGTGCTGGCCCGTCTGGATGGCATACTGCTCGGCAGGCAGGCCGAAGGCGTCGTAGCCCATAGGATGCAGGACGTTAAAGCCCTTAAGCCTCTTATATCGGGAATAGATGTCGCTGGCTATGTATCCCAGCGGATGTCCCACGTGCAGTCCCGCCCCTGAAGGGTAAGGGAACATGTCGAGGACATAGTATTTGGGGCGCGAAGGATTCGTCTCCGCGCGGAAAGTCTTGTGTGCGGCCCAGTATGCCTGCCACTTGCTCTCAACTGATTTGAAATCGTACTCCATAAATCTATTTCTTCTTTTCCAGCCTGAATTCCACGTTCAGCGTAATCCTGGCGGGCACCTTTTTGCCTTTGATGCGCCCCGGCTTCCAGTCGGGCGACGCCTTCACCACCCTCAGCGCTTCCTCTTCCAGAAGCGGGTGGCTGCTCCTGAGAGCCTTGACCTGAGTCACCCTGCCCTTGGCGTCGATGATGAAATCCACCAGCACGCGGCCCTGTATGCCCTGCTCCACCGCAGCCCTGGGGTACTTCATATATACGTAAACCCAGCGGGTAAGGAAGATTGCGGGGTCGGTGCTTCCGAAAAAGCTCGGGCGGGTGTCGCACTCATAGTAGGGCACGGCCTCGGTGCGTCCCGCCATATAACTCTCGGACGCCTTTTCGGAAGGGTTGAACTCCGGGGCGTCGGCGCAGGCGAGGGCGACGGTATAATTATAAAGGTACTCCAGCACGCGCTCCAATCCGTCGTATTCAAGTATCGACGGAGTGTCGCGGGGAGTGTTGTATTCGGGATACATACCCGTGGTGAACATAGTCACGGGAATCTTCGCCTCGTAGAACATACGATGGTTCCCCGGGCAGGGCTCGGCTGCAACTATTTCAGGTTTAACCGGCTGAAGCGTGGACGAGAGAGAAACTATCCCGGCATTGAGGTCGGCGTTCGAGGCCGTGTAGGCATAGAATCCGCCGGACGGGATGCCCAGGGTTTCAAGCTCAATCGCCGCGTCGATATCGGGGGTTCCCTTGAACGAACGGTTCAGGAAATACCATGCCCCCGCGCAGTCGGGAAGAGACGCCCCGAAGGCGGCCAGTATTACGGAGCGTTTGAGCAACACGCTGTTGGTTTGGAGCCGTTTGGCAAGCTCGATGAGCAGTGCCAGCCCGGAAGCGTTGCCGTTAGCACCGTTAAGTACGGAAGTAACGTCAGTACCATCAACCGACACCGTCCTTGTACCCAGGTTGTCGAGGCGGGCGTAAATCACTATGTATTTTTCTTTCAGCGCCTTGTCGTATCCGGGAATGAATGCGGCAACGTTACGGGAGCAAAGCGTGTCACCCGACTCCTGACGCACTCCGAAGATATCTCCCGACTTCGGATACAGAAGATCCAGCCCCGCCTCCTCAAAAGCGGCGGAGACATATTCGGCGGCCTCCTTCTCCCCTTCGGAACCGGCGGCCCTGCCTTCCAGAGAAGCTGAGGCAAGGAAGCCCACCGACTCCTTCATCGACGCCGCAGTCTCGGAGTCGTACAGCCCGGCGAGGGCGTCGCTCCTGAACTGGGCGGACGCCGCCACGGAGACAAGAAGGAAGAATATCGCCGCGAGGAAACGCATAAAATCAGTCGTTGGAAAGAATCCAGGCGTCAGCCGTACGGAAAGGAAGCTCCTGAATGCGAAGGTACGACCAGTAAACCGAGGCCACCCGGCTCGACGGCGCAACAAGTACGGCAGTGAAACCTCCCCTGCACGGGAAAGCGACGCACTCGAAACCTGCATCGGTGTATTTGGCCGCCAGCTTGCGGGCGTTCGACGGGTCTGAGAAAGCTCCCGCCACCACGGAATAGCGTGCGGGCAGGGAGAGGCCCCTGAACGTGCCTATGCCGGAGGCCTCCTTCACGATGCCCAGAGAAGCAAGGGCAACGGTAGCCGCGACCGAATCGGCCTCGGCACTGGCAATGCGCTCCAGAGAATCCTTTCTCGCGCGTTCGAGCGAGTCGAGCCGGGCTGCCTCACGCGCCCGTGCAAGCTCGATGCGGGCCTTCCTGGCCTCGAGTTCCCCAGACGAAGGACGCCCCGCCAGGGAGCGAAACAAGTCGCAGCCCGACAGGAGCGTCGCAGTCGCCAGCAAGGTCACGATGAATCCTTTCTTCATAACCCGGCCGGGGAAATATTACTGTGCCGGAGCGGCCTCCGCCGAATTGGCTTCGATGAAAGCCTTGTACTTCTCGTAGCGCTCCATATAACTCGGGTCTTCCATGCGGAAGCGGAAACAGGTGCTCTTGAGATACTCGGCCACGCCAAGCTTGTTATTGGGGTCGTTGCAGAGCTCGAAAGCCTTCTCGAAGGGCTCGATACAGTCCTTCAGGGCCTTTTCCATCTTCGCTACGAGAACATCGTACTTCTTGTAGTCCATTTCGTTGGCTGCCTCGTCGGAATACTTGAGCGCGAGGTTGTAGAACATTATGCCCTCTCCTACGTAGCCGAAATAGAAGTTGGGGTCGATTTCGGCGCTCTTGCGGTACTGGGCCTTGGCCTCTTCATAGTTGCCGAGCTTCGCGTGGACGTTGCCCTCGGCGTAATAGATGGACGCGTTGTTGGGCTCGTTGCGCTTGGCCTCGGCAAGAAGCTCGAACAGACGGTCGGCGCTGCCTTCCTGGCTGCTGTAGTGGTTGATAAGGCCTACGAGAATGCCCTGGCCCTGGGGGAACTTGAGGAAGCCCTCCTCAAGGATAGCGCACTTCTTGTCAGGGTCGCCCTCCTTGTCGGCTATTTCCGCGAGCTTGGCGTAGCACTCGCCCTCGGAGCCGTAGTAGCCGTATTTGAGACACTGCTCGAAAAAGCCCTTGGCGCGCTGCAGTTCACCGGCCTGCCAGGCGGTGATGCCGGCGTTGTAAAGGCTGTTGGTGTCGAGCTCGCTGCAGGGAGCGGTGCCGAGAGCTATCACGGCCTGCTCGAAGTCGTACGAGGCCTTGCCGTAGTCCTGGAGAGTGTAGGCGCAAACGGCCTCCTCCACGAACTTGTCGGCAATCTGCTTGATGGAGGCGGTGATATCCTTGGTCTTGGAACCCTTGGCATCGAGGTTGTGGGCCTTTTCGTATGCCTTGACTGCATCCTCGAGGGCATTGTCCACGACGGGATGAGTCACCTCGATCATGCGCAGGAAGCCCATCGGGTCGAAGTAATAGTTGCGGGTCTCATATACTTCCTTCTCCCAGTTCTGGCCCTGGATGCTGACGGTCTCCACGGCCGTGCACTTCTCGTTCTTCGACACGAGCTGAAGCTCCTGACGGCTGGCGCCTACCCAGCCGCTGCCGGTAGCGGCCTCGTATGCACCGTAAAGTGCCTGGCCGTATTTCATCCAGGTTGCGAACTTGGCGTTCTTCTTGGGATTCTCCGTATCGGCCTTGGCGGAGGCTACCGCCTGCTTTGCGGCAGCGGGGGTCTTGACCTGGGCGTTCGCCGTGAAAGCGAAAGCGGCGACGAGCGCCATAACCATTGCGAATCTTTTCATATCCAATTTCATTAAAAGTTATTCTTCCGTGTTCTCTTCTGCCTTTTCTCCAGTTTCTTCGGACTTGGCTACCGGGCAGACGGCGGCAATCGCATCCCCTTCGCGGATATTGATGAGCCTGACGCCCTGGGTGGCCCTTCCGGACTGCTTGATTTCCTCAACCTCCATCCTGATGGTCAGGCCGGACTTGTTGATAATCATCAGGTCATTGTCTTCCGTCACCGACTTGATTGCAACAAGCGGGCCAGTTTTTTCGGTAATGTTGATGGTACGCACGCCCTTGGCTCCGCGGGCGGTCTTGCGGTACTCCTGGGTGTCGGTGCGCTTGCCGTAGCCGTTCTCGCTGACTACCAGCACCGTATGCTTGGAGTACTCAGGGTCGGAAGGGTTGCCGGAGATGGCTCCCACCACCTCGTCGTCATCATCGATGCTGATGCCCCTGACGCCGGAGGAGCCTCGGCCCATGGAGCGGAGTTCGGACTCGTCGAAGCGGCAGCAGCGCCCCTTGCGGGCGGCTATCATTATCTCGTGCCCGCCGTCGGTGAGCAGGGCGTCGAGCAGTTGGTCGCCCTCGCGCACGTTCACGGCCCTGATGCCCTTGTTGAAGCTGCGGGGGTTGGTGTATTCCGAAAGGTCGGTCTTCTTGATGACGCCCCTCTTGGTCACCAGCACCACGTACCTTTCGGCATCGGTGTCGGCATTCTTGGGGAGAGGGATATTGAGATAGGTGCGAATCTTGTCGTCGGCGTCGATGGAAAGGAGGTTCTGCACCGCCCTGCCCTTCGACGTGCGGGTGCCTTCGGGGAGCTCGTACACTTTCTTGCAGTAGCGCACGCCCTGGTCGGTGAAGAAGAGCATCACCGAATGCATGTTGGCTACGTAAATGTGCTCTATGAAGTCTTCGTCGCGGGTGGCGCTGGCCTTCTTGCCCACGCCTCCCCTGCTCTGGGTCTTGAACTCGCTGAGCGGGGTGCGCTTGATGTAGCCGAGGTGGGAGATGGTTATCACCACGTCCTCGTCGGGGTAGAAGTCTTCGGGGTCGAATTCGTCGGAGCCGAGGGTAATCTCGGTGCGGCGGGGGTCGCCGTATTTCTCCTTCATCGCGGCGCATTCGCTCTTGACGATGGCGAGCTGCTCGCTCGCGGAGGCAAGAATCTGCTCGCAGCGGGCTATGAAAGACTCGAGCTCGGTGTATTCGGCCTGCAGCTTGTCTTTTTCGAGTCCGGTGAGCTGGCGCAGGCGCATCTCGACGATGGCGGCAGCCTGAACCTCAGTGAAGCCGTACCTCGACATCAGTTCCGCCCTGGCCTCGTCGACGTTGGCGGAGGCCTTGATGAGGGCTATGATTTCATCGATGATGTCGATGGCCTTGAGCAGGCCTTCCAGTATGTGAGCGCGCTTGCGGGCCTTTTCGAGCTCGAAACGGGTGCGGCGCAGGACGACCTCGTGGCGGAATTCCACGAAGTTGGCTATCATGTCCTTGAGGTTGAGGGTCCGGGGACGGCCCTTCACCAGCGCCACGTTGTTGATGGCAAAGCTGGACTGGAGCGCGGTGAACTTGAAGAGGGTGTTGAGCACCACTCCGGAGTTCGCGCCCATCTTGAGGGGGATTTCGATGCGTATGCCCTCGCGACTGGTGAGTTCCAGCAGGTTGGCTATGCCTTCTATCTTCTTGTCGCGGACAAGTTCGCCTATGTGGGCTATCATGTCGCGCTTGTTCACCATATAAGGGATTTCGGTGATGACTATGGTCTCGCGGCCGTTGTCGGC
>JAFSVP010000066.1 GCA_017444905.1 Bacteroidales bacterium | reverse complement strand
TCGTAAGTGCCGGGGTTGATGGCGGCCTCGTAGGTGCCTCCTTCAGCGTCGGGGATGGAAACGGTTACAGAAGTGGAGCCTGCGGCAAGCAATTCCTTGCTGCGGCTGTGGAAAATAACCTCGCTTACGCCGGCCGCCACGGTAAAGCGGAGAAGGGCGGGAGCGTTGGTGAAGAGCAGCTGGCCACCCCTGTGGGCAGAAGCCGTGGCGATGAGGGCGAACCTGTCGGAGCTCTGGGCACCGGGTGTCTGCAATGCAGGGACGCCCCAGTTGAAAGCGGAGACAGACGCATTCCAGGTCCATTCATTTCCGGAAGCATCGGTAGCGGGGTAGATGGCGCTGAATTCCTGGGCGCCTTCAGTAACGTAGCCGGTAAATTTACCGGAGGTGGAGCCTGCATAACCCGCTTCGAGGGTGAATACGCAGGACTGTGTGCCGTCCCAGATGAGAAGTTCGTCACCTTCGGCCCAGCAGAGCTGGTCGGAGGAGTCGAGATAGGCCTTGCTTAACTGTGAAAGGTCGGCCTGGAAGGTCATAGGGACCAGTTTCACGCCGGAGACCGGCTCTTCGGTGACCTGCTCCTTAGAACAGGACACGAGGGCTGCAGCCGCACAGAGGCAGGCAAGCAGCGATTTTGAAACGTGCGTACTCATAACCTTACCATTCATAATCATCTTCATCAAACGAATAGCTCTCAGTCTGGGTGGAGCTGAAAGCCACGCGGGAAGCACACACTACCTTCCGGGGAGCCGCCTGATAAATGCGGCAATCCGGCATTTCATAAGTGAAATCAGTAATGTTGAACATAAATAAAAAGTATTAGTAAAAAATTGTTTTATAATGAGTTATCCAAGAAATCCAAGTAAAATGCCGGCCGCCACCGCAGAGCCTATGACACCTGCGACGTTGGGCGCCATAGCGTGCATGAGGAGGTGGTTGGCGGGGTTGCAGCCGCGCCCTACGACTTCCGATACGCGGGCGCTGTCGGGCACGGCGGAAACTCCGGCGTTGCCGATAAGGGGGTTAATCTTGCGGCCGGGCTTGAGGAAGAGGTTCCAAATCTTCACGAAAAGCACTCCGCAGGTTGTAGCGATTATAAAGGAAAGAAGGCCGAGGCCGAAGATTTTCAGAGAGTTGCCGGTAAGGAACTTGTCGGCCTGTGTGGAAGCTCCCACGGTCAGGCCTATAAGCATCGTCACTACGTCGATGAGGGCGCCGCCGGCGGTGTTGGCAAGCCTGCGGGTGACTCCGGACTCCTTCAGAAGGTTGCCGAAGAAGAGCATTCCTAGGAGGGGCAGGCCGGAAGGAACTATGAACGCAGTGCAGATAAAACCGATGACGGGGAAGATAATCTTCTCTTTCTTGCTCACCTCGCGCGGGCGGGGCATCTCGATGAGCCTCTCCTTCTTAGTGGTGAGCAGCAGCATTATAGGCTTCTGAATCACGGGCACGAGTGCCATATAGGAATACGCGCACACGGCAATGGCACCCATAAGGTCGGGGGCGAGCTTGGAGCTGAGGAAGATGGCGGTGGGGCCGTCAGTGCCGCCGATTATGCCTATGGCTCCCGCCTCGTTGGGGGCGAACCCCATAACGAGGGCCAGCAGGTACGCTCCGAAAATGCCCATCTGCGCGGCGGCGCCTATGAGCATCAGCCTCGGCTGCGAAATCAGGGCCGAGAAATCGGTCATCGCCCCGATACCGAGGAAGATGAGCGGGGGATACCACCCTTGCCTTACGCCCTGGTAGAGAGTATTCAGCACAGAGCCGTCTTCATACACGCCTATGTTCAGGCCGGGGAAGATGGGAATATTGCCTATCACAATGCCGAACCCAATGGGGACCAGCAACATAGGCTCCCACTCCTTGACAATTCCCAGGGTTATGAACACTACGCCTATGGCAATCATCACAAGATGCTGCCAGGTGCAGTTTGCAAAGCCAGTGAACTGCCAGAACTGGATAAGGCTGTCGAAAATCTGATCCATTTACACTATGCGGATTATCTCTGCTCCTTCGAGCACCGAATCACCCTTCTGCACGAGTACGGCCGACACCGTGCCGGCTTCCTCGCAGACTATTTCATTCTCCATCTTCATAGCTTCGAGCACGGCCACCTTCTGGCCCTTGGCAAGCGTCTGTCCTTCTTTTACGTCGATGCTGATGATGACTCCGGGAAGGGGAGACTTGACTGCCCTGGCCTCTCCTGCAGGAGCCGCTGCGGGAGCGGGGGAGGCTTTGGGCTGAGCGGCAGGAGTCGGTGCGGCAGTAGATGAAGCAAGTTCCGCTTCTGCAGCAGGAGCGTTGTCTATCTGTACGGAGTAAGCCACTCCGTTGACGGTGACGGCTGCTTCGCCGCCGTTTATCGAGTCTATCGAAACCTCGTAGGGACGTCCGTTGATACGGAAAGAGTAGTTTTTCATTTCTTATATGGTGTCTTTCTGAAATTCAATGAGTTGTCGCACCAGGCCGAAGCGTTGCGCGGCTGTATCGTGATGATTCCGCTCTCGGTGTCGTGCACCGATTCGGCGTAGTGCAGGTGCAGGGCGGCGGCTATGGCGGCGGCCACGGCATCGTCGTTCCCTTCCATTGAAAGGGCAAGGGCTATGGCGGCGGCCGTTTCAGGGTCGGGCTGACGCCGGGAGCGGCGGAGCCTGATTTTGCCGGTAAAAATGTTACCGGAAAGATTGTATATGAGGAAAAGGATGATGAGGGCGCTGAACACCACCGAAACCGCAATCAGCGACAGGGTGAAGCCGTGGGGGTCGTTCTCGCTCATCATCTGCGACTTGCTCCTCTGCTCGTGACGGCCGTTGAAAGTGCCGGGAGTGGGTTTGGAGGGGCGGACGTCGTCAAACTGGGTTTCCTTTATATCGGTGGCGAATTTTGCTATGCTGGTGCCTGCGGGGAGGTCGGAGGGGATCTTGATGCTGTCGATTATCGTTCGTCCGTCGCTGCTTACGAGATATACTTCGGAGCCCGGAGATGGTACGAAGTCAAGATACAGGGTGCCCTGCGAGCGGTCACCGGTGCAGTAGAGCAATACAAGCTGGCCGGCGCCCAGGAGAGTGGCGGCATCGCCCTTGGGTATCATCGACTTACGAAGATTCTCCGGGTCGTCGCTGAGGTAGCAGCCGGCAAAATTCACTGCGCCTTGCGAGGTGTTGAGAAGCTCTATCCAGGGGCTGCGGGCCCCGTAGGCGTCAACCACGGAAGAGTCGTTGCAGGGCAGGACTTCCGAAATGATGAGGTCGGAAAGGTTCTGCCCGCGAAGCGTCGCCGCGGATGCGGAAAGCAGCAGTATGAGCGCAAGTCTCTTCATTACAGGGGCATGTTGTCGTGTTTGCGGGCGGGAGCGTCCTGATGTTTGCCCTCGAGCATTGCAAAGGCGCGTATGACGCGGAAGCGGGTGTTGCGGGGTTCTATGACGTCTTCGACGTAGCCGCGGGACGCCGCCTGATAAGGGCTGCAGAACTTGCTCTCGTACTCGGCGCGTCGCTCTTCGGCCGCAGCTTCGCGCTTTTCGGGGTCGGGCTCGGCTGCGAGCTCCTTGCCGAAAAGTATGCCGACGGCGCCGGAAGCGCCCATGACGGCAATGTTGGCGGAAGGCCAGGCATAATTCACATCACCACGCAACTGCTTGCAGCTCATAACGATATGCGCTCCGCCATAGCTCTTGCGAAGAGTAACGGTAACCTTGGGAACAGTGGCCTCGCCGTAGGCGTAGAGCAGCTTGGCGCCGTTGGAAATGATGCCGCCGTATTCCTGCTGCGTGCCGCAGAGGAATCCGGGAACGTCGACGAGGGTGAGAATGGGGATGTTGAAAGCGTCGCAGAAGCGCACGAAGCGCGCTCCCTTGCGGCTGGCATTGATGTCAAGTACGCCTGCAAGTACGTCGGGCTGGTTGGCCACGACGCCTACGCTCCTGCCACCGAAGCGGGCGAAGCCGACGACGATGTTAGGGGCGTAACCTGCGTGGACTTCAAGGAATTCACCGTCGTCGGCAATGGCCGAAATGACGGAATATATGTCGTACGACTGGTTGGGATTGTCGGGGATGATTGAATTGAGCCTGTCTTCAGCTCGGTTTACGGGGTCGGCGGTGGGGACGAAGGGAGCGGTTTCGCGGTTGTTCTGCGGGAGATAGGAAAGCAGCTTCCTGATACCTGCAAAGGCTTCCTGCTCCGAAGCGTGGCAGAAGTGAGCCACGCCCGACTTGCGGGAGTGGACGTCGGCTCCGCCCAGCTCCTCCTGCGTAACCGACTCTCCGGTAACGGATTTCACAACCTGCGGGCCGGTGATGACCATATAGCCGGTGTTCTTCACCATAAAGATGAAATCGGTGAGGGCGGGGGAATAGACCGCTCCGCCCGCACAGGGGCCTGCAATCAGGCTGAGCTGGGGTATGACTCCGCTGGCAAGTATGTTGCGTTCAAAGATTTCCGCATAACCGGCAAGGGAGTCGACGCCCTCCTGGATACGGGCTCCACCGGAATCGTTGATACCGATAACGGGAGCGCCGAGACTGACGGCCATATCCTGTAGCTTGCATATCTTGTCGGCCATGCTTTTGCCGAGCGAACCGCCGTTAACTGTAAAATCCTGCGCGAAAACAAAGACGAGACGCCCGTCAATGGTACCCTGGCCCGTAACTACGCCGTCGCCGGGAATATGGGTAGAATCCATCCCGAAGTCGGTGCAGCGGTGGGTTACGAACATATCGAACTCTTCGAAACTGCCCTCGTCGAGAAGGGCGGCTATGCGTTCGCGGGCGGTCAGCTTGCCCTTTCCGTGCTGGGCGTCGATACGCTTTTGGCCTCCGGCGAGGCGGGCCTCCTCACGGCGTTCAACCAAGTCTTTTATTCTGTCTTCCTGTAAGCTCATTTTGGCGTGCTTATATATTTATATAAAGTCGCGCAAAGTTAGGCATTATTTACCGGAAAGACAAATCCGGGGAAGGTCCTGATTAAAGAGAGGGCCGGAGTGAAGCAAACAGGGTTTATGGGATGAGGGTAGAAGTTGTTTTGAAACTGTTTTGAAACGAGAGGGGAGGAGTACGGAAAGTCCTCTGAAAAATGCGGAAAAAGCCCAGAAAAAGAGCCAAAAAGAGCTATAACAAAAATGTTATGACTTAAAACATTTATGTTTTATAATGTATTTTTCAAGTAGTTGCAAAGAAACAACGGAAAAACGGCGAATATTGCCTTTCCGGCCTTTGTTGCACTGGAAAAGATGGGTTTCCGGCCCCTCCGGACCGTCGATTCCTATCCAAACAGTGCCTTCAGGATAGCGCGAATCTCCCCCTTCCGCAAGTCCGGTGGTGGCGACCGAGAAGGTGCTTCCGGTAAGCCGCCTTACTCCGGCAGCCATGGCGGAGGCGACCTCGGCGCTTACCACCCCGTAGCGGCGTACAGTATCGGGATTCACGCCAAGAACGCTTTCCTTTACGGCAACGGCATAAGAAGTAACCGAACCCAGATAATACGACGACGACCCCGAAACAGTGGTAATGAGGTGTGAAATCCGCCCTCCGGTGCAGGATTCGGCAGCACTGAGAGTTTCTCCCGAGCTTTTGAGAAGAGCGCCGATTCTTTCTTCTACTTTCATATAAAGTATTCTACATCAAGTTATTGACAGGGGACATCCGGAATTATTTCCTGCACTGGGTAAGATACCTCAGAATCTTTTCCACGAGCCTCGGGCCTTCACGAACAAGGCCCATACGCACCTCCACGAGTTCCGCGCCGGCGGAAAGGGCCTCGTGAGCCTGCGCAGGCGTCTTGATATGGCAGTTGGCAATCACGGGCAGGCGCCCCTTTGACTTAGCTGCGACACGCTTTATCTGGGCTATGCTGCGGGCCTCGATGCCGTCGATATTGTTCATAAGGCAGTAATCCACAATCTCATCCAGATCGTCACCCGACATGTCCTCGGGAACTTTTGCCACTATGGGCTTGTAAGTTTCATAGGTCAGGCGCGCATCCAGAAGGGCGTCAAACACGTCAGTGTCAGGATTCGATGATATGTCTATCACGAAAAAGTCGAAAAAGTCATAGGCCAGATTGAAAGAATCCAGCCAGTCGTCAGCTATACATGCCGCCAGGATATCGTTCTGCGGGTCTTTTTGCACGTTTGCAATC
>JAFSVP010000065.1 GCA_017444905.1 Bacteroidales bacterium | reverse complement strand
CGCGCAGCACCGTCTGCGGATGAGTAAATTCGCGGAAACCCCATTCTCCGTGATAGGCGCCCATACCGGAATGACCGGTACCGTTGAACGGCACGCCCTTTACCATCAGATGGATGCAGACCTCGTTGATGCATCCGCCTCCGTACTGCTGAGTCTGCATCGTGCGGTTAGCCCACTTCATATTCCGGGTGAAAAGATACATGGCCAGCGGATGCTCCCTGTCTGCAATTGTATCCATAAGCGAGTCCACTTCCACATCCTTGAACGTCACTACAGGCAGCAGAGGGCAGAACAGCTCGTGCTGAACGATGTGCTCGTCGATGCCGACCGGATAGATGATTGTAGGTGCGAAGCGGCGAGTAGCCGGGTCTCCCGTACCTCCGAAGACGATACGCTCGCGGTACTCGCCTGCCAGGGCGGAACATTTACCGTAAGCGGCCTCGCTGATAAGCCAGGGATATTCCGGATTCTGTTCTGCGTGCACGCCTATCCGGGCAGTGAAAGCGGCCTTGAGGGCTTCAACGAACGGCCCAGCGACCTCTTCAGCAACGGCTATCTGATTGATATTTATGCATATCTGGCCGGCATTGCAGAGTTTAAAGAAGGCTATCTTGCGTGCGGCGTCCTTAAGATCGGCATCCGCGCGGACTACGCACCAGTTGCCTGTTTCGCCTCCAAGCTCCAGGGCCACGGGAGTCAGGTTCTTCGCCGCCTCCGCCATCACGTGCCTGCCCACGGCGGGCGACCCGGTGTAGAAAATCTTGTCGAAACGTTGTGCAAGGCACATATCCGCCACGTCGTGGCCGCCGTCAATCAGGGTTACATATTCCGGAGGGAAGACCTCTGCAAAGAAGCTCTTGAGAGCGGCGGTGCAGGCAGCCGATTTGCTGCTGGCCTTGACGACCACCGTATTGCCGCCGGCCATTGCGGCCGCCACTACACCTATGGTAAGCAGTATGGGGAAATTGAAGGGGCTTATTACCAGCGACACTCCGTAAGGCATCTTGTAAACCTTAGTGACCATACTGGGGAAGCACATCAGGCCGCTGAAATGACATTCGGGGCGGCTCCAGAGGCGCAGGCCGGAGAGCATCTCGTTTATTTCGGTAATAATCGGGCCTATATCGCACAGGTACGCCTCAACTTTGCTGCGCCCCAGGTCTTTTGCAAGGGCCTCTTCGAACTCCGCCTCGTGGGCGATGACGGCTGCCTTCAGTTTCCTGAGCTGACAAAGGCGCCAGGCAACGGGCAGCGTAGCTCCCGTGCGGAAGTAACGGCGCTGGGCGTCAACTATACTGCGGATATCCGCTTCCGTGTATGGAGCTTCAGTTATTTGAGTCGTGTCCATATTCTCAGTATTACATTTGCAAATCTACTGAATTTCTTTCACTATCTTTGCAAATATGAAAGAGATGAAGCGACTTATCGTCTATCTTGTGCTGACCTTCGCAATTACGTGGGCGCTGGAGTTCCTGGTAGTAAAACCGATAGCGGCCGTGGAGGGTTACGGCAAGGGAATAATTTCGCAGCTCGTCGTGGCGGCGGTGATGTTCGTCCCGGCGCTGTGCGTGCTACTGACAAGGCTTTTCACCAAAGAAGGGTTCAGGAATTCCCAGCTCAGGTTCAATCCCGGCAAGGGGCGCATTCGTTATTATATCATCGCCTGGCTGCTGCCTCCGCTGCTGCTGTCGCTGGGAGCCGTGGTCTATTTCCTGATATTCCCGGACAGGTTTGACCCCGGCCATACTTACGTAATGCAGCAGAATGCAGAACTGGGAGTCACGATGACGCCGGAGCAGATGAAGACCACGATAATAGCTACACTGTTCGCGGCAGTCCTGATGTCTCCCGTCCTCAACGCCGTCACCTGCTTCGGCGAAGAATGGGGCTGGCGGGGCTATATGATGCCCAAGCTCCTGGGCCGGATGAAATTCCTTCCGGCAGTGCTCATCGGAGGCATTGTCTGGGGCCTCTGGCACGCTCCGCTGATTGCTCTGGGGCACAACTACGGAACCGCTTATGCCGGCGCGCCGTGGACCGGCATCGCGATGATGTGTGTCTTCTGTATCGCCACGGGGACGCTCTTCACATACTGGAGCGCCAAGACGGGCAACTGCTGGCCGGCCGTTATCGGACACGGCGCAGTGAACGGCTTTGCCGGCGCCCCTCTATACTACATTGCCGAAAACAACCACACACTGCTGGGCCCTGCCGGCACCGGCCTCATAGGCGGCTCCGCACTCCTTGTCGCCGCGATAACAGTCATTATCATCCAGGCAAGGAACTGTCACGCAGGCCCTGCTCAAAGATAATACCTGCCGTCGGGAGTACGGTGAATAACGCCCTTTCTGACAAGACGGTCGGTTATCCTCCGGAAGCAGTCCGGATTGAGGACGCCAGCTTCCGACAATGATTTGGCCGAGGATTCCGAAGTTGCGCCGCAAGCTGCAAGGCTCTTTACTATCACCCGCTTGCGGATTAAAGGAATCGGCGGAAAGAATGCCATAACTGACGCTCTGTATAAATACTAGCGGATTACCGTCTCGGCGCGGTCGGGGCCGACGGAGACGATGCGCACGGGGCATCCCGTCTCGCTCTCTATGAAGGAGATATAGTTCTTCAGGGCAGCCGGGAAGTCTTCGAACTTCCGGATATTGCGGATGTCGCACTCCCAGCCCGGGAACTCCTGATATACGGGCTCGAGGCCTTCGTCGCCCTCGAAGGGGAAATAATCATACTCGCGGCCTCCGATACGGTAGGCCCTGGCCACCTTTATGGTCTTGAAGCTGTCGAGCACGTCGGACTTCATCATAATGAGCTCGGTCACGCCGTTCATCATCACGGCATACTTCAGGGCCACGATGTCTAGCCAGCCGCAGCGGCGCGGACGGCCCGTGGTGGCTCCGAACTCATGCCCGAGGCGCCTCAAGGTCTCGCCGGTCTCGTCGAAGAGCTCGGTGGGGAAAGGTCCGCTGCCAACTCTGGTGCAGTAGGCCTTGAAGATACCCATCACCCGGCCCCCCCTGCCGGGAGCGACTCCGAGGCCGGTGCAAACGCCTGCCGTCATGGTATTGGACGAGGTTACGAAAGGATAAGTGCCGAAATCGATGTCGAGCATCGAGCCCTGGGCACCCTCTGCAAGCACGGGGACTCCGTCGGCGAGGTATTTGTTCACCACGAGCTCGCTCTCGATGAAAGTGAAGCGCTTCATCTCCTCCACTGCCGCAAGCCACTGCTTCTCGTAATCGGTGATGTCGAAACTGAAATCGTAGTGCGAGAGCATCTCGAGATGCTTCTGCTTCAGGGCGTCGTAGCGGCTGCGGAACTCCGGCGAGAGGATATCGCCTGCGCGGAGGCCGTTGCGGCCCGTCTTGTCCATATATGCGGGGCCTATGCCCTTCAGGGTTGAGCCTATCTTGCTCTTGCCCTTCGCCGCTTCGCTTGCGGCGTCGAGCATCCTGTGGGTGGGAAGGATGAGGTGGGCCCGCTTGGCTATCAGGAGCCTCT
>JAFSVP010000064.1 GCA_017444905.1 Bacteroidales bacterium | reverse complement strand
GAGGCGGGACTCGAACCCGCACATCTTTGAAGGACAATGGATTTTGAGTCCATCGCGTCTACCATTCCGCCACTCGGGCAGAAGTGCGGCCCGAAGAGCCGCCTTTTGCGTGTGCAAAGGTATTGAAAATCCGCGTAATTTCAATACCTGTCAGCTAATTTCGATTTTTTGGCGTAACTTAGCATCCTCAACCAAGAAGATATGATTTGCACCTGCATACAGCACAAGACGTTCAAAGAGATACAGGAACTGCTCCCCGCTCTCGAGATGGCGGAAATACGGCTCGACCTCTGCAGCCTCACCGACGACGAGACCGAAGAGCTTTTCGCAGAGGCCGATACGCCCCTCATCGCAACCTGCCGCGCCGCCACCTTTTCAAAAGGAGCTCCCACCGAGGCCGACTGGGAAGAAGCGGAACGCCGTCTCACCATAGCCGTAAGCGCCGGAGCGCGCTTCGCCGACCTTGAAATCGAAGCTCCCTCCGCCTTCAGCCGCCGATTCCAGAAGCTCTGCCGCGACTGCGGGACAGAAATCATCCGCTCCTACCACAACTTCGAATGCACCCCCGACGACACCGGGCTACAGATGGCGCTCGCCCGCTGCTTCCGCTACGGAGCCGACATCGCAAAGATAGTCACCACCTGCCTCAGCGCCGACGACCGTTCCAGGCTCGAAGCCCTGTACGGGCTGATTCTCGAAGACGTGGACTCCCTTCAGGGGAAACTCATAGCCTTCGGGATGGGGAAAGAGGGCAGCGAAAGCCGCATCGAATGCCTCCGCAGAGGCGCCCCCTTCACCTACGCCTCGCTCTCCGAAGATGAAGCCACCGCCCCCGGGCAGCTCACCACGGCAAAGATGCGGGAAATGATTTACGGCAACGCAGTCAAGCCCTTCCACAGGACAGGCCTCCGGATGCCGGCATCAAAGAGTTTCGCACAGAGGGCGATACTCGCAGCTGCACTTGCCGAAGGCCGTTCCGTCCTCCACACTTACTCTCCCTGCGAAGACAGCGAGGCCGCGATAGCCCTTGCCTCGGAACTTGGCGCAGTAATAGAAAAAGACGGCGACACCCTTTACATCCAGGGTATCGGACCTCATCCCGCCACCGACGCCGAAAGCCTCTTCGTAGGCGAATCGGGGCTGCTCGCACGGCTCACCATACCCGTAGCGGCAGCCATAGGCACCAGGCCCGGCATTAGAATCGAAGGGCGCGGAACCCTCCCCCGGCGCCCCATGAACGACGCCGCAGCCATAATGGCAGCCTTCGGAGTACTGCTCAACAACGACTCCGAAGACGCAGCCCGCAAGGAAATACACGTCCCCCTCTCGGTAAAGGGAAGGCTCATCCCCGGCAATGCCGAAATCAACGGCAGCGGCGGCTCCCAGCTCATATCCGGACTCCTCACGGCGCTCCCCCTCTGCAGCGCCGACAGCAGCCTCTACGTCAACGAGCCCAAGAGCATACCATATATGTACATTACCCTCGACGTCCTGCGCCATTTCGGAATAAAGACCCGCAGCGAGATGGAGGGCGACGCACAGATGCTGGAGGCCGAAGACTGGTCGGGATGCAGCGGCATACGCTTCAGCATCAAGGGCGGACAGAAGTACAGGGCGGCGGAATTCGATATCGAGAGCGACTGGAGCGCGGCGGCCGGATTCCTCGTGGCCGGAGCCGTTTTCGGCAGCGCCGAACTGGAAGGGATGGATATGAAATCCATCCAGGCCGATATCGCAATTATCGACATACTCGTGGAAGCGGGCGCCGTGGTCTCGCAGGTTGAAGACGGCCCGGTGTGCGTGCGCAAGGCCCCTCTGGAGGGCTTCAGCTTCGACCTCAACCACGCTCCCGACCTCTTCCCGGCAGTGGCCGTGCTAAGCGCATTCTGCGCCGGAGAGTCGCGAATCGCCGGGCTCGGCAGGCTCGCGGGCAAGGAGTCCGACAGGGCTACGGCCATCCTTGAGATGCTCTCCGCCCTCGGAGTCGAGGCGGCGGCTGAAGGCGACGAGCTCGTAGTTCAGGGCGAGAGCCTCGCGGGCCGCATCCTCAACGGAAGGCTGCTTAAAGGCGGAGAATTCAGTTCGCGCCACGACCACCGTATGGCTATGGCCCTGCAGGTAGCCTCGCTCGGCGCCGGCTCCCCCATAATCATCGACGACACCGCCTGCGTGGCGAAATCCTTTCCGGGCTTCTTCGAACTTTTCAACGCATAGCGCCCCGGGCGCCGAAGACAATAAAAAACCGCCGGAGTCGCTCAAGGGCAGCTCCGGCGGATTTATATTCAGTAAATAAGAGCAGTTTTAAAATTTACTGACGAGAAGATTTATGAAGATATTTTGAGACATATTTTCCCGAATATTTTGCTTACAGAAGGTGGAATCCTGCCGTAAGACCTGCCATGACGATGCTCACCATACTCATAAGCTTGATGAGTATGTTCAGCGAGGGGCCGGAGGTATCCTTGAAGGGATCGCCCACGGTGTCGCCCACGACGGTGGCGTGATGGCACTCGGAGTTCTTGCCTCCGAAATGGCCCTCCTCCACGAACTTCTTGGCATTGTCCCAGGCTCCGCCGGAGTTGGACATGAACACGGCCAGGACGAAGCCCGCACCGAGTCCGCCGATAAGCAGGCCAAGCACGCCGGCTACACCGAGCACGAGGCCCACGACCACGGGGACGATGATGGCAAGCAGCGAGGGGCCGAGCATTTCGTGCTGGGCGGCCTTGGTGGAGATTTCCACGCAGCGCTTGTAGTCGGGAGTGCCCTCACCGGTGAGGATGCCCTTGATTTCGCGGAACTGACGGCGCACCTCGACCACCATCTTGGAGGCGGCACGGCCTACGGCGTTCATCGTAAGGCCGCAGAAGAGGAAAGCCATCATCGAGCCGATGAACACGCCCGCAAGGACGGTGGGATTCATCAGGGACACGTTATAGTTGTTGAGGATATCCAGAATAGACGCTTCAGCGGCCTTGACCTGTCCGGCGATACCGTTAACCATGGTTCCGGCACGCTCGAGCGCTATCTTGATTTCTTCAATGTAGGATGCCAGCAGGGCGAGGGCGGTAAGGGCCGCGGAGCCGATTGCGAAGCCCTTGCCGGTGGCGGCGGTGGTGTTGCCGAGGGCGTCGAGGACGTCGGTACGCACGCGCACCTCAGGGTCGAGCTCAGACATCTGGGCATTGCCTCCGGCGTTGTCGGCTATGGGGCCGTAAGCGTCGGTGGCGAGGGTGATGCCGAGGGTGGAAAGCATACCGACTGCAGCGATGGCCACGCCGTAGAGACCCTTCGACAGGCTGGGGGCGCTCATCATATTCTGCACGTCGAATCCGATTGCAAAGAGGTATGCAAGCACGATGGCGCAGACGATGGCCACGACGGGCACCGCGGTGGAGACCATACCGAGGCCGACACCGTTGATAATAACGGTTGCGGGACCGGTCTTCGAGGCCTCCGCAAGCTTCTGCGTGGGCTTATACGAATGCGAAGTGTAGTACTCCGTGGCCTTGCCGATTACGACACCGGCCACGAGGCCTGCGACGACCGAGCAGCTGAAGTGCCACCAGTCGTTGCTCTCGGTACCGAACACGAGGGCCAGGATGCCGAAGGTTGCTACACCGCTGAGGATGGCGGCGAGGTTGGTGCCGAAGCTCATGCTCTTGAGGAGCTGTGCCATTCCGGCGCCTTCCTTGGTGCGGACCGTGAAGATGCTGACGACAGAAAGCACCACGCCCACGGCTGCAATAAGCATAGGGGCGATGATGGCCTTGGTCTGCATCTCGGGGCCGAGTGCGTAGAATGCCGAAGCGCCGAG
>JAFSVP010000063.1 GCA_017444905.1 Bacteroidales bacterium | reverse complement strand
AGAGACGCCCTTCGGGATATCTTCTGGCATATCTACGGAAATCCCGTAGAAGCCGTGATTGATCAGGAAACTAAATCGCTATAACAAGACCCATATTCACGGTCGTGTTCACGCGCTTTATGGGAACATACTGCGGAGTAAACTCGAAGATGAATGAATCCATACCTATATAAAGGTTGACACCGGGGAAGCGGACGTTCAGCGCACCGCCGAAATCAGCTCCGAACGAGCCGTAGGCAAAAGATGCCGTAAGGCTGAGGGGATTCACGGGGTTCACGTTCACGCCGAGTCTCATCTCCTTGTAATACTTCTGCATCGTACCGAGAAGGCCGACTGAAAGCCTGTCGTAGAAAGGCATTTTGTACTTGGCTCCGGCATGGATGGTATAATTCAGGGAGGTGTTCAGCTTTTCAGCGTCGAGAGCCTCTATCCAGGCAAGCTGTTCGTATTCCTTGATGTCGAGCTCGCGGCTGTCGTAATTCATCCTGCCCACGATGTTCGCGTTCCAGCTCATGAAGCCGAGATCAAGAGCCGACAGCGAGAGAGTCAGGCCGTCGACAGGCTCGAAGGTGACGCCGAGGTCTCCGGCAAAGCCGAACCCCGAGATGCCGAAAGGATGCGTCGTAAGGGGATTGGAGGTATTGTCGAAGTATTTCTTGCCGCCGTACGAGATGGTATTGAGCCCTATCATTGGCGTGGCCACCTTAAGGTAGCCGTCAAGGCTGGCGGCAAGATCCTTGTCTGCGCCCTTGGAGAGAGTCATCGAGTTGAAGCCGACAACTGCATAGTGAAGGCCGATAAGGCCCTTCAGAGTAGCTCCCACAGTGAACTTGTCACCAATCTTACGGGCATACGAAAGGGCAATTTCCGCCCTGGAACCGCTGTTGAAATAGAGGTCGTTGAAGGTGTAGGAGCCGGTCTTGCTCTGGATACCCTCGGTAAGGCCCGTCTTCATCATTGAGAAGAAGCCTTTGGGAACCTCGGCGTAATTGTCGGTACGAACGTTCACTTCGAAAGCGAAGCGCGACTTTTCGCCCTGACGCCCGAAGGTGAGAAGATTCTCGTTGGCTCCGACAATCATGCGGCTGATATCCGGAAGCGGGTCTATGAACTTTTCGGCAGGAATCCTTTCGTCGAAACCGGAAACGAGAGCTCCGTCCAGGGGGAAGAAGACCGAGTTCAGACCGATGTTGGTCTGAACGTTGGCAGCTACGTGAGAAATGGTGGTACCGAAGAAGGTAAACGGTTTGCCGTCTATGGGCGCCGCCGGATTGAGGTGGTACCCATAGACGTAACCTTCAAGGAAATATGCCGACTTCAGCTCCTGCGCAGATGCTGCGCCAACACTCAGCGCGAGAAGTGCAGCAATAGCAGTAAGTCGCTTCATATTAGTATTTTATAATCTTAAAGCTCTTGTAGTCGACAACCAGTTTCTGGCTGGTGTTAAGGGATGCTCCGTCTTCAGCTGCCTCGAGGTCTACGCTCAGGACTGCGTCGTTGAGCTCCTTGGCAAGCTTTGCAGAGCTGGTCACGTGCATCTTGACTGCGGTGGTGACGGGCTTGAGGAGTTTGCCGGCCTGAAGGGGAGTGTCGAGGACTGCGTTGAGGCCGTCTTTGGAAGTGGCCTTGAGGTTGATGATGAAGGGGATGTTGCTGGATACGTTGAAGTTGAGCTCGTATTCGCTTGCACCTTCAAGATCGCTTACGTCAACTCCGAGAGCGCTGAAGCTCTTGTCGAGATGAATCTTTGCGCCCTTTGCGAAAGTGAACGGGCAGCAGTACTCGGCATCCACGGTGTAGGTGTAGTTCTCAGTATCGACCGCCTTGGTGCCGCTCTTGGTGATGGTAAGCTCGGAAACCTCCATCTTCTCCTTCGGAACCTTGGAGAACACGGTGTTCTTGCCGTCGGGAACAGCAACTACTTTGTCGACGGGAGGGAAGCCCTCGCCGCTGCCGGACTTGGAGAAGAGAATCTTGGTAGCCTTGCCGCCGGGGATGAGAACCTCGGGAAGGTCTTTCTTCACGCCGCCGTCAACGGAAAGCTTGGCATTCACGAGCACGGGGTCGGGTGCAGGGTTGTTTACCGTAATGATGACGCCGGCGTCGGCCAGTACGAGGTCGGACTCAGACTTGGCACCGAGGACCTCGGGGGCCTGCTTGGTGTCCATCTTGAGGGTGCCGGTCACGGGAGTAGGCTGTCCTGCGACGGGAGCTATGCTGGCGCTGATGGTCTGCTCGGCTTTCTCTTCGTAACGCATTTCGCCCTGCGCGTCGGAAGTGACGCCCTTGGCATTCTTGGTACCGAAGAGATCTCCGGACTGTACGGTGCTGGTCTTGTCGACGGGGACTGTAACCTGCGGATCCTGAGTATTGTCAAGATCATAATCCTTGTTCACACAAGCTGTCGCCGCGAGAGCGAGGACGAGCAGGATGGAAAACAATGCAACTTTTTTCATACTTTCTATTTTTATAATTTGCGTAAAGATAGGGAATAATAATGAAAAACGCAATTATTATTAAAATAGGTATTAGTTAACATAATATAAATTGTGTAACAATAGCTCGAAATTCAAAAAATGACTATATTTGCAATCTTATGTATTAAAATGGGCCGTAAAGGAAAACTTGACATAACGCTCACCGGCGTGGAAATCGAATCGGTAGCCGCCGAGGGCAAGGCAATTGCTCACGCAAGGCTGCCCGAAGACGCTCCCGATACTCCCGGACGCGTTCTTTTCGTTGAATTCGCCGTTCCCGGCGATGTCGTTGACGTAAGGCTAACACGCAAGAAAGCCAGTTTTCTCGAGGGGCGCATCATTAAGGTCGTCAAGCCCTCGCCCCTCAGGCTGGAGCCTTTCTGCAGGCACTTCGGCATCTGCGGAGGCTGCCGCTGGCAACCGCTCCCGTACGAAGTCCAGCTGCAGGCAAAACAGCGTCAGGTTTACGACCAGCTTACCCGCATAGGCCACCTGAAGCTGCCGGAAATCTCTCCTATAATAGGTTCTGAGAAAACCACTTTCTACCGTAACAAGCTGGAATTCACCGCATCCAACAGGCGCTGGCTCCTTCCGGGCGAAGATCCGGCAGCGCCCGAGCCCGGCCGGCACTGCGCACTCGGATTCCACGTCGGCAAGTTCTTCGACAAAGTGCTGGACATTGAAGAATGCTCCCTGCAGCCTGCTCCGTCCAATGAAATACGCTTATTCATAAAGGATTACGCTATACGAAACGGTCTGGAATTCTACGACCTCAGGGCCAACTCGGGCTTTCTCCGCAATATTTTCATACGCACCGCCTGCAAGGGGCAGGTGATGCTCATTGTATGCTTCGCCTCGCACTCCCCTGCCATTTTTGACCTTCTGGATGCCGTATATGCGGCTTTCCCGCAAATCACGTCACTCTACTACGTTGTCAACACCAAGTGCAACGACAGCATTTCCGACCAGGAATGCATCCTGTACAGGGGCGACGAAGCCATTTACGAAGAAATGGAGGGGCTGCGCTACAAGGTCGGGCCCAAGTCGTTCTACCAGACCAACACCCTCCAGGCCCTCCAACTCTACCGCAAAGCCAGGGAATTCGCCGCCCTCACGGGCTCCGAGACCGTTTACGACCTCTACACCGGCACCGGCACCATTGCCCAGTTCGTCAGCCGGCAGGCGGCAAGGGTGATAGGCATCGAATACGTGCCGGAAGCCATAGCCGACGCCCGCCTGAACGCAGCCGCCAACGGCATAAGCAACTGCGAATTCTTCGCCGGCGACATGAAGGACGTGCTTACTCCCGCTTTCATAGCCTCTCACGGCGCACCCGACGTGATGATAGTGGACCCGCCGCGTGCCGGAATGCACCCCGACGTAGTCAAGACCATACTCGGAGCCGCCCCTGGGACCATAGTGTACGTAAGCTGCAACCCCGCTTCGCAGGCACGCGACATAGAAATGATGTCCGGGCAATACCGCATCACTGCAGTGCAGCCGGTGGACATGTTCCCTCACACCCTGCACGTCGAAAACATCTGCAAACTTGAAAAACTTGACTAAATGATTACTCAGATATTACTT
>JAFSVP010000062.1 GCA_017444905.1 Bacteroidales bacterium | reverse complement strand
CCGTATTTAAGGCGGGCGTCACGGGCGTCGTAGGCTATGGCGTCGATGCCCTTCTTCCGGGCGATGAACACTCCCCTCTCGTTATGGAAGCGCTGGCTTACAATGATATACGACTGCTGCCCGAAGACCTCCCTGGCCCTTACCACTGAATCCAGCGTGCGCAGGCCTGCATGGTCGAGGAATATCACTTTCGCGGGCACGCCCTTCTCAATCAGGGCACTGCGCATCGCTTCCGGCTCGTTGTACGACTTATGGCGATGGTCTCCGCTGACTATAATCCTGTCCACCTTGCCTGACCTGTAGAGCTCGGCGCAGGCTTCGATGCGGTACACGAAATACTTGTTGCGGTTGCCTCCGGGCATTTTCGGCGAAGTCCCGAGAAGCAAGGCGGCGTGCCTGTGCGGAACGTCCCCCACGTCATCGTAAATATATGGAGAAGAATAAGTTGTGATGCGTATATTGCAATAAAGCACGGCCCCCGCGAGCACCAGCACCACAGCCAGCGTCCACGGGCACAGCTTCCGCAGAACGCTCAAGGCGGAGCGCTTGCGCGAGCCTTTCTGGGCAGCACCCTTCTTTCCTTTCGACACAGCCTTCTTCTTTGCCATACGATTCAAAACGGCGCCAGCCGTTACGATACGCAAATCTAATGCTTTTTTCCGGATAATGCGCCACGGGCCGGGCTTTGATATGTTGCCAATTAATTGTAAAATTGTGTTTTTATGGAAAATTTATCCGCTATGATAAGAAAAACCGTTTTCGCAATCCTCGCCGCCGCGGCGATTCTCCCCTTCGTTTCCTGTAACAAAGAGGGCCGTGAAGCCCCTGCAGAAGCAGATGGAGAAAACCTCGTAACGATTACCATCTCAGCTTCCACGCACGCTCCCGAATCCGAAGTCAAGGCCGCCCTCCAGAGCGACGGCAAGATAAAGAAGGCCACCAAGCCCTTCAGCCTCCCTGCCAACGGCATAGTGAACCTGGGCCTCGTCACCACTACCAACACAGTAAACAACAGTGCGATAGGCGGTCTCATCGGCCTTATCGGCAATTCCGAACACGAGACCGGCGGCGCCTGCACCGTGGACGGCCGGCTCAAGACCGCAGGAAGCATCTCCAGAGGAATGATAATGGGCATGTTCAACGGCACCACCATTGCCGAGAGTTCCAACCTCTACGGTCTCATCACCGACAAGGCCAGCGGCAAGGGCATTAAGGGCGTACCCGTGACCGACGGTTACAAGTACGTGCTTACCGACGCCAACGGTGTTTACCAGATGACGGCCGACAGCAGGTGCCTCTGCGTCACGATGTCGCTGCCTTCTGCCTACAAGATGCCGATGGATGAAGACAGGCAGGTTCCCGCTTTCTATGCCAACGACCTCGATTTCAGCTGGTTCAGCAGGCGCGACTTCGTGCTCGAGCAGGCCGCTCCCCAGACGCAGTTCACCATCGGAGCCATCGGCGACGCCCATATCGGGCGCAAGAGCATGTCCACCGGCGACTGGGTGCAGCTGAGCTCGCAGCACTACTATTATGTAAAGGACGCTTCAAGCTCGCCCGGCGCTGCTTCCACATTACGACGAACAGGTAGTATAATCAATACTTTTTCTTCCGGCGGAGACGCTCATAGTATTCGTGGCGGGCGGGATTCTCGGGAAACCAGCCTTTGAGAACGCGCTGCTCCTGCTGATGCATCTCAAGGATGCCCCAGAAGCAGGAGAAGGCAAAGCCGCCGAGGATTGTGGACACGGTCCGGTCCTGCAACAGAAGCGAGGCCCCGGATGCCAGGAGTCCGGCCGCCAGCCATATCCACCAACTTTTCTTGCCAAGATGATACTCCATCTTTATGACGGCCGGATGACATATACCTATGATAAAGAATACGGCCGCGCCAACTATGATTCCGCTGAAGTTCATAGTGGCGAAGATACTGATATTTTGCCGGCAAACAAAACTGCCCGGCAGATTGGAAACTTGTACTACACTCCGGCCGACAATTCCAAAATGTTGCAAACAGTTGATAGTTTTTCATAATTGAGTGACACAAACTTCCGGCTGGAACCAGTGTTTCCTGTACTCATCTGACAGTCTTGTTGAAGCCATTCTTGAGAAAATCTAAGAAAGGGATGTGAAAAAAGCCCGCGCGAGCTGGATTTCCTAATCAGGTGGTGCGACGATGCCCGTCTTGAAAAGATATACCACCGATTACACAACCCCCGCCCCAAGGAGTTCTACGACTCCATCTTCAAATAGATAACATAATCAGCCAAACAGATAGATAAAAACACCTATTTGGCTGATTATAATTTTATATTTGGCCAAATACAGGATAATTCCTACATTTGTGGCTGAATTTGAACATATGAATATATGATTGGCCGTAAAACAGAGTTTGAAAAATTCCAGGCTGCCATTGAAAAGGACCGAGCACAGTTTATCGCCGTCTATGGCAGAAGAAGAGTTGGCAAGACTTTTCTTGTTAATGAATTCTTTGGAAACAAATACGCTTTCAAGCATACTGCGGTTTCGCCGGTGGACGAATTGACGGGGAACAAAAAGAAGAACCTGATGAAACTACAACTTCAGGAATTCTACTATTCCATGCGTTCTTACGGATTGAGCAATGAAGCAAGCGTACCAAAAGGATGGCAAGAGGCTTTTCATATGCTTCAAGAGCTTTTGACCAAGAAAGACGACGCCCGACGGCTGGTTATTTTCATTGACGAACTGCCTTGGATGGATACGCCAAAAGCCAATTTCATGCCTGCATTCGAACATTTTTGCAATGACTGGTGCCTGGCAAGGAAGAATGTAAAGCTGGTGGTATGCGGCAGCGCCACTTCTTGGATTCTGGACAAACTGATTCATAATAAGGGCGGACTCTATGGAAGGGTAACTATGCCCGTCTACGTCTCACCATTCACGCTTTACGAATGCCGTGAATTTTTCAGGGCAGACGGGTTCAAGTTTGACGAATATGATATATGCCTGGCCTATATCGCTTTCGGCGGTATACCTTATTATCTGGATCAATTCCGCAAGGGCCTGAGTATGGCTCAGAACATTGACGCCATACTTTATGATGACGAGGCTCCGCTCAAGGATGAATTCGACAGACTATTCACGTCCCAGTTCGCCAATCCGAATGTTTTAAAGCATATTGTCAAGACATTATCAAGTTCACGAACCGGCCTTACGCGAGACGAGCTTCTCAAGAAAGGGAATCTTTCGTCAGGCGGCACCTTGACGGAAAGTCTATCAGCTCTTGAAAAGAGCAAATTGATTCAGGAGTACACTCCTTTCGGCGAATCCGCATCGAAGTATAAGTTGGTGGATCCGTTCTGCATATTCTTTCTGAAACACGTTGCCGGACATACCGGAAGACACAACTACTGGCAGGTTCACGAGAAAACTCCGTCAGTAATATCGTGGATGGGGTACGCCTTTGAGGATGTTTGCCGGAATCATATCCGGCAGATCAAGCATACACTTGGTATAGATGGAGTCATCACTAGAGAATCTTCCTGGATCATTGCTTCGGAGACAAACAAGCGCAGGGCGCAGATCGACCTGATGATTGAAAGGGATGACCGCTTCATCTGCATGTGCGAGATAAAATTCACGCGCGGGGAGTTTGAAGTAAAGAAGGATTACGGCATTACCCTCCTCAGCCGGGCAGAACGCGTTCAGGAAATCATCGGAAGCCGCAAATCGGTTATGTCTGTCCTGATCACCACATACGGTCTCAAGAGGAATGAGTACGCATCCCGTTTTGACAAGGTGGTGACACTTGAAGATTTGTTCCAGAAATAGCCCGTAATTACTGATTTGCATTGTTGTGGGCATATTGCAGCATATTCCTAAAGGCGTGCCATACCGACAGGCTGGATAAGATGTATCAGGACAGACAGCCCAAGCCCAAGGAGTTCTACGACTCCATCTTCAAATAGGGCAGTGACACAGGCCGGGCAAAGAGAACGGGACCTGCTTTGAGGCGGGCCCCGTTTTTCATTTTTTCAGAGAAATAGCTATATTTGTGTGTTCGGGGTACCGCGGCAGGAGGCTGCGGTTGAGAAATACCCGTTGAACTTGATACGGTTGATACCGTCGTAAGGAAATGAAAAATATCGGAGAATTCGGGCTGATAGACAGAATCAGCACTCACTTCACCGCTCCGGCGGGCGTTACGGGCATAGGCGACGACTGCGCCGTCATCCCGCAGAAATCAGGTCTCGACACACTCATAAGCACCGACCTTCTGGTAGAAGGGAGGCACTTCCTGCTTGAAGACGTCAGCCCCCGGGACCTCGGATGGAAGTCTGCCGCAGAGAATATCAGCGACATAGCGGCAATGGGCGGAAGGCCAGAATCAGCCTTTCTCTCCATCGCCCTGCCAGGGAGCCTCGACGCCGGCTGGATGGACGGCTTCATCGAAGGATTCGCCTCCCTGTGCAAAAGATACGGAGTCCAGTTGCTCGGCGGCGACACTTCCCTCTCGCCCGACAGGCTGTTTATAAATATAACGGTAACTGGCTCCTGCCCCCACGGAAGCGCGAAACTGAGGCGCACCGCCTGCCCCGGCGACATTATCTGCGTCACCGGCACCCTGGGCGACTCCGCCTGCGGCCTGCAGCTCATCCTCGAGCGCAGAGGCGCAGCCAAACGCCCATGCGCCACCCAGCCCCTTCCTGAAAAAGATGCCGAATACCTCATAGAGAGACACTACCGCCCGATTCCGAGGGTGGAAGAAGGCATCAGGCTCTCCTCCAATCCTGCCGTACACGCCATGATGGACGTCTCCGACGGCATAGCCTCCGACCTAAGGCACATTCTGGACGCCTCCAGATGCGGCGCTGCGGTCAATCTGCCGGAGCTCCCGCTGTCGGAGAGCCTGCAGCGGTTCTGCCTCTCAAGGGGGACTGACCCCTACTCTCCCGCCGTCGAAGGAGGGGAAGACTACGAGCTCCTCTTTACGATTAAGCCCGGAGCCGACGCCGGCGTCCCCTGCACCCCCGTAGGAACAATCACCGAAGGCAAGGGAGGCATCGAATGGCTGGGCGGAAGCAAAAAAGATTACAAGGGATTCACCCATTTCTGATATGAAACACTACCCAACTGTCCTCACCATAGCCGGAAGCGACTCCGGCGGAGGAGCCGGCATTCAGGCCGACATCAAGGCAATCTCGGCCACGGGCTCGTACGCAGCCAGCGCCATCACTGCCGTAACCGTACAGAACACCCTCGGAGTGGAAGCCGTCCACCCCGTACCTGCCGACATCATACGCAGGCAGATACTCTGCGTCCTCTCCGACATAGGGGCAGATGCCGTAAAGATAGGGATGCTGCACAGCGCCGAAGTGGTGCTCACGGTTCGCGACGCCCTGCTCGAAGCCGGAGCGCGCAACATAGTTCTAGACCCCGTGATGGTGTCCACCTCCGGACACAGGCTGATAGAGGATTCCGCCGTGGAAGTGCTTGCTCGCGAGCTCATTCCGCTTGCAAGCGTCATAACCCCGAATATCCCGGAGGCGGAGATTCTCTCGGGGCGGAAGATAAGCGGCCCGGATGAGCTTCCGGAAATTGCCAGACTCCTCTCGCGGGGCGGAAGTGTGTCGGTCCTGATGAAGGCGGGGCACCTCGAGGGCGACATGCTCACCGACTGGTTCTTCGACGCATCGAGCGGAGAATGCATCCCTCTGCCTGCCAGGAAGATAGACACGCCCAACACCCACGGAACCGGATGCACGCTATCCTCGGCCCTCGCTTCTTTCCTTGCACGCGGATTCAGCCCGCCGGAGGCTGCTCGCCTTGCAACTTCCTACATTCACGGGGCGATTGTTTCCGGCGCCGGATACAAAATCGGCGGCGGCCACGGACCCGTGAATCATTTTTACGAATT
>JAFSVP010000061.1 GCA_017444905.1 Bacteroidales bacterium | reverse complement strand
GGTTATGTCAGCGGCGGCCTTCATGTAATTGGCAATCTTGTCGATGTGCGCCTTGTAGGCGTCGTGGTACCATACAGCCTCCAGGGAGCCGTCAGCGGCGCGGCGGGTAAGGGTGTAGGGGCTGTTCTTGTCGGGATTGTCCCAGGCGTCGAACTCTCCCTTCGTCATATCGGCAGGATAGAAGCCTGCTCCGGGAAGAGCGTCTGCATACCCGTCGACGAAGGATTTCCCGGTCGTGCGGTCCCAGGGGCCGTAGTTGATTTCCGCGAAGGTCTTCTGGACGGGGTCGCTGATGCTGCCGAGGAGGGCCTGCTTGTCGCCGAAGTACTGCTCCCAGTAGATTGCATCCACTTCGTCTGCGGCAAAGCGGTAGAGGTTGAGCACTTCCTTGCCGTTGTTGGTTATGCCGCTGAGGTCGGGTGCTTCGATGGTCACCACGGCGTAGTCGGCCACGTTTCTGGTGAAAGGGGATTTAGTTTCGTTGCAGGATACTGCTGCCAAAAGTGCGATGGCAGCGGGAATTAATGTCTTTTTCATATTGTCAGAGCATTATCATAATCATAACCTGGGCGGCTACAACCCTAAGGAACATTGCCAGAGGGTAAACCGTAGCGTAATTCACTGCAATCCTCCCGCTGCCGTACATCTGTTCGGCAAAGGAGAGAAGGGCCGGATCCGTAGTCCCTCCGGCGAGAAGGCCGCATATCTTGAAGAAATCCATCTTCATCGCCCATCGGGCCAGCATGGCGATGACAATCATCGGAACCAGAGTAATCACGGCACCGTAAAGCATCCACATATATCCGCCGCCGACGAGGGCGGAGACGAAAGTCTTACCGGCGCCCAAGCCTACGGCCGCCATAAAGAGAGAAATGCCGATTTCCCGTATCATCAGGTTGGCGCTGATTGCCGTATATGTGGTAATCCGCAGTTTCGGGCCGAAGTGGCCGAGCAGTATGGCTACGATAAGCGGACCGCCGGCCAGACCCAGTTTAAGCGGCTGGGGCATGGAGGGGAAGCGAAGAGGAATCATCCCTACCGCAACTCCGAGGGCGATGCCGAAAAATATAGGTATCAGGTTGGGCTTGTGCAGCGATTCGGGCTGGTTGCCGACAAGCTGGGCCAGCCGCCCGATTCCTTCCTCGGAGCCCACGACCTTCATACTGTCTCCCACCTGGAGAATCAAATCAGCATCGGCCTGCAGGTCCACGCCCGAGCGGACGATGCGGGTAACGGTGACCCCGTATTTGCGGCGTACGTCCAGCTTGCGGAGGCTCTTCCCGGTAATTGACGACTTGGTGATGGATAGACGCGCAGACATCAGCTTCGTGCCTACAGTCTGCCACTCCTTCATGTCCACCGGCAGTTCTTCTCCGAAAATGATACGGACTTTATCCTTGTGATGGACGTCGGTGACTATCAGCAGGCTGTCGCCTTCCTGAAGTGGAAGGTCCAGCTCCGGGAAGAATACCTTGCCTTCCCGCTTCATCCGGGTGATGACAAGACGCTCGGCATTCTCTTCTCCGACGATGTCGTATATGGTCTTGCCTACGATGGCCGGGTTCGCAACCCTGCAGGCAAGACGGTAGGCGCCGCCTTCATCATCTTCGCCTTTAGCGGCTCGCTCCTTCTCCTTGTCAGGATTTATTCGGAAAACGGCTTTGGACAGCAGAAGGACGGCGATTGCACCGAGTACGCCCATCGGATAGGCCACGGCGTAGGCCGACGCCATACCGGATGAGGCATCCTGTATGCCGGCAGACGCAGCACTGGCTTCGGAGAGCGTCTGCTGTGCGGCACCGAGTCCGGGCGTGTTGGTGACGGCGCCCGACATAATGCCTGTCATAATGCCCAGGTTTTCCCCGCTCAGCAGATGAATGACGTATGTGGTGAGCGCGGCCAGAACGACCAGCCCCACGGTCAGCAGATTCATCGGAAGGCCGTCTTTACGGAACGAATGGAAGAATCCGGGCCCTACCTGCAGGCCGATGGCGAATACGAACAGAATCAGTCCGAAATCCTTGATGAAAGACAGCATCACCGGGTTGATGCGCAGGCCCAGATGCCCCAGGAGGATACCCATGAACAGAATCCAGGTGCTCCCGAGAGAAATACCTTTGATTTTGAATTTCCCCAGGAAAAGCCCCGAGGCAATTACAATTGCCAGAATGAAAATGGCGCTTGCAGTATCCCTGTTTGTAAGAAGGTTTATCATTTCAGACGCAAATATACTACGAATTCAGGATATGCCAACAAAAAATCCAGCCTTCGAAGCTGGATTTTGTGGAGCATAGGGGGGTCGAACCCCTGACCTCCAGATTGCGAACCTGGCGCTCTACCAACTGAGCTAATACCCCTTGCGGGGTGCAAAGATACGAAAAAAATCAAAATCTCCAACCGGCTCCCGGAGTAAAGGCGATTTGAGTAATCCTTTCTACCTCGCCGCTCTGGTATTAATCTTCTTCCCGTCCTTGTTCCAGGTGTAGATCCAGCCGCCGTTCCTTGAAGTAAAGGTTTCTCCGGAGACACCGGTAACGTCGCCGACTGACGAGTAGCTCAGGACCTTGTATTTCTTGCCTTCGGCGTCGAAAAGATATACCCAGCCCCCGTTCTGCGACACGAAAAACGCGGCGCTGAACCCTTTGACCTCTCCGACGGAACCGGCGCTGAGCGTCTTATACTTGTGTCCGCTCTCGTCATACATATAAACCCACGAGCCGTTACTCTCGACGCTGGAAATCTTGTGTGTACCTGCAAGCATAGTCAAAGTTAAAATAGCTATTTGGATAATTCTCATCATATTTCAGTCGAGCTTTTTGCGCCAGAATACGGAGGTGATATCCTCCCCGTGATAATACAGTCTCTGATTGGTCGTCCTGCTGTTCAGCGGGCCCAGGGCCTCGATGTAGGGCCCCGTCTTTACATAATCGAACAGTTCGTAGAAGTCCGGCTCCACTTCCGGCCTGCCGGAATATATCGCCGTTTCCACGCCGGGGTGCCTGCGCCGTATGTGGGAGGCGAGGCGGAGGAGCGAGTCGCGGTCCGCGCCCTCTCCGAGGAAGAGGAAGCAGTTCACGCCGAAGTTGGAGGCTATCAGGGAGTCGATGGCATCTTCGGTAAGCTCCACTCCGGCATCGGTGCGGAGCAGGGGAGTATGGCATCCGGGACAATTACCCCGGCAGTTGGTAATCTCAACGGCCAGGGTAACTTTTCCGGGTATTTCCTCGAGCACTATGTCGGTCAGCTCGGGAATGTACTTTGTCATCAGTACGCTATTCGGCGTCTTTGGGATTGTAGAACCTCCTTCCGGCCTCTACCTGCCTGGGCTCGGCGAACGACGACACCCTCTTCAGGTAGTCGATGACGCGGGTGAGGTAGTCGAGGTCTTCGCTGCCGCACTTGGGGCACTTGGTCAGGGTATCTTTGCTGATGTATCCGCACTCGTTGCAGACGGTGTTGCGGCAGTTGAAGGTGAAGTAGTTGGTGCCGTAGTGCGCCGCCACGTTAAGCAATTGCCTGT
>JAFSVP010000060.1 GCA_017444905.1 Bacteroidales bacterium | reverse complement strand
GGTCTGCGGGTAAATCTGGTAGAACACAGCATTCTTGGCCCACTCGGGCACCTTGGGAATATCATACTCGCCGGTGATGACCTGCGCGGAGGCGGTCAGAGGCAGGAGAAGGGCTGCAAAGCCCGCAAGGATGGTATTGATTCTCATGGTGTATCGTTTAAGTCATAAAACTTCAAGGAGCTCCACCTTGAACACGAGGGCGGCGCAGGGCGGGATGCTGCCGTGGGCCCCGGCTTCGCCGTAAGCCATCTGATAAGGGATATAGAGTTCATAGACAGAGCCTTCGGGCATAAGCTGAAGGCCCTCGGTCCAGCCCGAGATGACCTGGTTGAGGCCGAAGACTGCAGGCTCGCCGCGGTCGTAGGAGCTGTCGAACTTCATGCCGTTGGTGAGTTTGCCATCGTATTGGCAGCGGACGCGGTCGGTACGGCCTGGCTTGCGGCCTGTACCCTGCTTCACAACCTTGTACTGAAGGCCGCTGGGCAGGACCACGACGTCGTCCTTGCGGGCATTTTCCTTGAGCCAGGCCTCGCCCTCGTCCTTGAAGGCTGCCGCCATTGCAGCCTGCTTCTCCTTGGCCTCGGCCTCGGCACGGGCGAAGAAATCGTTCAGGACCTTGTTGGCCTCTTCCATGGAAAGCGCGGGCTTGGCACCCAACAGGCTGTCCTTGACACCGTTCTTGAAATCGTCGAATTCGAGCTTCTCTACGCCTGACTGTGACAGGCTCTGGGCGATGCTCATGCCCAATGCATAACTGAGTTTGTCCATCTATTTGGTGGGTTTGAATATTCTCTGAACGAACGAAGAGAGGTTGCGGCGCCATACGTGCCACTCGTGCCCTCCGGGATATGTCTCATATACGAGGTTCTTGTAGCCCAGGCCTTTGAGCTGCTCGTAGAAGGCGGTATTGCCGCCGATGCGGTTGTCCTGGTCGCCGCAGGAGAGGTAGAACACGTCGAACTTGTTGTATTTCTCCGGCGTGGAGATCAGACCGGGCATCTGCGCTTCGGGGTCGAACGGTGCCATGCCGGCTCCGGCTCCACCAATCAGGCCGGAAGAGAAAATACCGACATTGGCGAACTTGTCGACATTGCGAAGGGCGATGTAGAAGGACTGCCCGCCACCCATCGAAAGGCCGGCGACGGCGCGGCCCTTACGGTCCTTTATGACGTTGTAGTTCTTCTCGATGAAGGGCACGATGTCCGCTACCAGCGAATCGTAGTTGTCGAAATTGCTGGGATACTTCTTGATGTCCTGCTTGACGGGGATCTGGAGGGTGGAGGCGGCGTACTGGTTGGGATTGCCGTTGGGCATCACTACCAGCATGGGGACGGCCTTGCCCTGTGCGATGAGGTTGTCGAGGATCTGCTGCGTACGGCCGAGAGTGCTCCAGGCATCCTCGTCGCCGCCGCCTCCATGCAGGAGGTAAAGGACGGGATATTTGGTCTTCCGGTCGTACCTGTCATAGCCGTAAGGGGTATAGACGTACATGCGCCGCGTCATGTCGTTGGTGGCGGAGTAATACCAGACATGCTCGATATTGCCGGGGCGGCTGCACTCCTTGTAATTGTCGGCGTATCCGCCGTCCACGAGCACCGCGCTCATGAAACGGGTGCCGTCGCGCTGGACGAAGATGTTGGCGGGATCGAGAGTGCTGACGCCGTCAACCGTGAAGGTGTAGGTGTAAAGCTCGGAAGCCGGACGCGGGAAAGTAACGCTCCACACGCCGCCCTCGCCCTTGGTCATCTTCCCGGCCTTGGCTGCTTCGGGGCCGTAGCCCATCCACGAAGCATGGACGCTGACCTCGGTGGCGTAGTCGGCCCTGAGGCGGAATGTGATGGTCTCGGCCGTGAGCTCCGGCGATACGACCGGCTGGCGGTTCTGGAAATTCTGGAGTTCCTGGGCCCTCAGGCCTGTCAGGGAGGCCGTCAGCAAAGCGGCCAGGGCGATAGTGCGGAAAGCTTTCATGTCGGGTATTTTTTAAGTTTTCAAATATAGCAAAAAGTCAGTAAACAATCTCATCCGACGGCGCGCTTTCGTTCCAGCAATGGTCGACGACGGTGACGATATAGTAGAAAGGTCCGTCCTCGTCATCAACTGTCTCGTACCAGGTATTGCGGGTGAGGGCTACGATGCGCGAAGGGTCTTCCATGTCTGCCGGGTCATCCATCCCGAAGCGCCGGACAACGAAGAAATGCGGCTCCTGAAGCGGGTCATCCACAGGCTCCACGCGCCAACGCACAAGCCCCTGGCTGGCCCAGATGTCGGAGACCGGGGCCGGCGGGAGGGAGTCAATGGCGGTATAAGCCGGGATGAGGGCCGGGGTGCGCTGGTGGCGGCGGGAAAGCGAGTCCGCAAGGCCGAGCGTGCCGTCCGCCACGGACCACCCCGGCCACCAGACGTTCCCGTCAACCTCAGGAAGCTCCCGGACCAGCTCCATCTTGCGCGCGAGCTGGGTGGTGGAAGGGTCCTCCAGGTCGGGCTCGGACAAGGTCTCGATACTCTGCCCTATATACAGATGCCCGGGGAGTTCCAGATCGTTCCACCAGTTGATAAGAACCTCGTAATCAGCCAGCTTATGGCCTATCTTCCAGTACAGCTGCGGGGCGAGGTAATCCACGTCGCCGGACCGGGCCCAAGCCGGAGCGTCGGCATAAAGCTCGTTGTAGCACGACAGCCCATTGGTGCGGCTGCCCTCCGGCCACTCGGAAGCGTTGCGATGTATGCCGAAAGGCGACACCCCGAAACGCACCCATGGCTTGATGCCCTTCACGGCCTCTTGCGTCTCGTGGATAAGCAGCGCGGTATTGTGCCGCCGCCAGTCGTCCTTGCGCCGGAAGCCCTGAAGCTTGGAGTACTTTGCAAAGGTATCGTCGTCCGGGAAGACCCGACCCTTGACCGGATATGGATAGAAATAGTCGTCGAAGTGGATCCCGTCCACGTCGTAGCGCGAGACGATGTCACGGACGACCCGAAGCACATGCTCGCGCGAGGCGGGCTCGCCCGGGTCGAAATACACCTGCCCGGCGTATTTCTTGAAAATGGAAGGATTGCGCCGGGCGATATGGTCACGGGTAAGCGACTCCGCCGAGTTCAGCGTCACACGGTAAGGGTTCAGCCATGCGTGGAGCTCCATCCCTCGCGAATGGCACTGCTCGACCATGAACTGAAGCGGGTCCCAGAGAGGGTTCGGGGCTTTGCCCTGCTCCCCTGTCAGATACCTCGTCCATGGCTCTATATCAGAGATATAGAAAGCATCTGCCTCGGGCCTGACCTGGAAGAAAACGGCATTGCAGCCGCTCTTCTTCAACGAGTCAAGCGTGCCAGTCAGCCACTCCCTTATCTGCTCCTGGCTCATCCTTCGCATGTCGGCGTTGCCGACGATGTGGAGCCAGGCGCCCCGGAACTCCCGCAGCGGGAGTTCCTGCGCCGCGGCCCCGAAAGCCAGCAGGGCCGAAAGGATAACTGCCAGTATCTTGCGCATGACCGCGTAAAGATACGAAAAAACTTCAATAAGAAGAGGCCGGAGAATCTCCCCTCAAGGAAGCAAACTGATCCAGGTACCGGTTGGCCGCAGCAAGCTCTGGGAGATTCCTTTCCAGGAATGCTGCACAGTACAACTCCCTGAAACGGCAAAGCTCCTCCCACATGGCACTGCGTGAGAGCAAGCTCTCATCCTTCCGCCCGTACCGGATAGTGAGGTCGATGAGTTCCTGGAAACGTGCGAAAGCACTCTGTGCACGATTATCCCTGCCTGCTTCCAATGCTTTCAGGACACGTGAAGTCTCACTGCCGATGTTGGCCATCTGCTGCGCAAAAGTGAGTTCGGCCCAACGGCCGTTTTCCAGGGAAGAATGTTGCATCTATTCTGTAATGAACTCATTTACCAGGGATTTAATGGCATCCCTAGCCTCACTGCTCTCAACGTACCTCGAAGGGTTACCCTGCCAGGAGCGGATATTGATGAGAGAATCATATTCAATGAAGTCCTCACCATCTTCCTCAACCCATAAGTTGAACCCCCAAAGGTCCTCCTGGGCCGATCCGTCCTCCAGGAGAAGGCGTTCCAAATCCGCGTGCAGGTCGGCATCGACAGCAATAAGCGAGCGTTTCACATCAGCCACGGCTTTGACCATGTCACCGAAGGTATTCCGGGCAATGCCGGCGAGCTCTGTCCTTGAAATGGGGTGTTGAAGGATTTGCATAATACTCATTATGTTGACAAATGTCGGTTTGCAGCATTTTTCCTGCGCCAAGGTTTGCGTGAGCAAAGTTAGTAAAACTTCAGACTCTTTGCAACGCCATCAGGCGTGGAGAACGAGACGAAATCGACTCATTGTCCAGCGAAGTTTATACCCGCAGAAGTGAACGTTACCGTCCGATACCATGAAACAACGGAGGCGGCTGATAAGTGATTATCAGTCGCCCCTCATTTATATAGCGCCTTTTAGTTTTACTCGGCCTTGCCGTCG
>JAFSVP010000059.1 GCA_017444905.1 Bacteroidales bacterium | reverse complement strand
GAGGTAGATAGTGGTGGGCACCTCAGGCTCCGGCTCCGGCTCGACGGGAGTAGGCACGAAGCTGCGGTCGGGCTCGAAATCTATCACCACGTCGTTCCATGTCGAAAATTCCCATTCCTCGCGGTACGAGGCATTGTCGTACTCGGTACCGACATATGGGAAAAGGTCGTCGACGTCGAAGAAGGAGTTCCATTCTCCTCCCCAGCCCCAGTTGACGTACACGTAACCTGCGGCGTTGTAGCCGGAAATGAGGAACGGATGTCCGCTCTGCTCGTCTTTGGTGCAGGCGCCGTAGAGCACGGGAAGACCCTTGTCTATCTGGCCCTTGATGAGCTGGAACCAGTCGCCGCTGTAGTCACGGCGCATTATGTAACTGGCCCCGGACTTGTAATACATATACTCGTGTGCGAGTTCCGGGAGTTCATCGACATATCCGCCTGTGCCGTTGGCGCTGTACTGAAGTTGCATCATAAGGCCTACGTCGGCCATGAGCCTTGCCACCTGCCTGTTCTGCTCGTCGGAATAATTGCTCCCGGTCAAGTGGTCGAGGGGCATAAGGTCCCATTTGTATTCATATCCGAGGGTGCGTCCGGGAATGCTCACTTTATTGTTGTTGTAGCTCATCTGATAGCCCGGCAGAGTGCCCTTTCCGCACGGGGGCCACTCGTGATAGCGCATTACTATGGAGATGGCGGTGGCTACGCACCCGGTAATGGACTTCTCGGTCTCGTAGGGGCTGATTATGGGGCAGTAATAATTATAAGGGTCTTCCTGCGACCATTCAGCCGTTTCGAGAACTACGTCGACCTCATCGGAAGGCAGGGCGGGATTATCCCAGCGGAGAGCCTTCTCGCGGGTCTGGGGAATGCCGTGCTTGCGGGCAATGGAAAGAATGGTGCTGATTTCACGCAGGCGGGCCTGAAGGTTCTCGGGCATTGCTTTGCCGTTGACCCTGGCCGTCCTGGAATAACCCAGAATGGGGTTCATTATATCGTCGCCGGCCACGATGACGAAGCCCTTGTCCTTGCCGGTAAAGACGTACCAGTCGGCCTCGGTGCTGACCATCGGGGCTATTGCCGGGCGGCTGTCGGCTGCGAGCCTCATCGACGAAGGGGCCACGCCAAGCTGCTTTGCGGCCAAGTTCCTGGCCTTGTCGGCGCTTACCGGAGAGGCCTGTGCGGCCGAGGCCGCGAGCAGCAGGAACGCTGTGAGTGCAAATATCTTTTTCATTACAGTGAAAGCGGTATTATGAATCCGAGATTGCTTCCGCCGGTGAGCCAGGCCTTGCCGTCGGATACTTTAAGGACCTTTGCAGAAACGCTGCCGTCGGCAACGCCGGTCTCGCCTATCGAAGAAATAGCGAGGGTGCAGGACTCTCCTGCTGCCGAAGGGCGGGTGAAGCCGATGCGGAGTGCGTATGCGCCGCTAAGGCTTTGAATCCTGAAATTCAGCGAGTTGTCAAGTATGCGGAGCGCAAGCTGGTCGGTCGGGGCATTGTAAACCCTTACAGCTGCGGGAACCGAAGGGGCGCTGAGGTCATAGACACCCGGTACGCTTTCGCGCAGGAAGGGAGAGTCTGTGGGAAGGTATTCCACGGCCGCCATTCTCTTGGAAGACGAACGGAGGGTGGTGAGAGCATCCGATTCGGTGGTTTTCACCATTTCGCCGCCGTCGGCGTCGGTGAGCCTCAGGGTGAAGCCCTTCGAAAGGGTTCCGACAGGAAGCACGAAGCAGAAAGAGCGGACCGAGCCGCCGAGCGCCACGCCTTCGCCGCAGTCGAGAGAGAGAGTGCGGTGGGCTGCGTCGCCGGTAGCGACCATAGAGGGCGAGGGCACGTCTGCGAACGAAGCGGCGTACTCCCCTTCGCCCCAGAGGGCCTCTTCGGAGTTGCTGGTAATGCTTGCGGAAATGATTGTGTAATTGCCGCTTACAGGGATGGTAAGAAGCCCCGCAAGATTCTTGAACTCAAGCGTTTCGCCTTCAGAGCAGGCTGCCATGGGATTGACCCCGGTGGCGAATCCGGCATCGGAATAAGTCTGCGAAGAAGGCAGGGTGAAAGAAATCTTCGTACCGTCGAAAGCCGCGCTTCCGTCAGGATAGAAGGCGTAATAGGGGGCCGCTCCGACCGAAGGACCGCCGAAAGCGGCTTCCGCCTTGCCTGCGTCGGAGGCATTCATTCCGTAGGTCTCTCCTCTCTTGCAGGAAGAGCTGAAAACGGTGATGGCGTCGCCTTCGCTCCAGAACACCTTGCCGTCGCTGAGCGAAGTACGGACTCCGCTTTCGGAGACTGCGGTGAATGTCATCAGAGCCTTCCCGGACTCTTCGCCGCTGCGTTTGCAGGAGACGAGAGCCGCGATGATGGTTGCAAAAAACAATAATCTTTTCATTAGCTTTAGTGAAAAAAGTTCGCAAAGGTAGCTTTTTTTATTAAATTTGCGAAGATAAACAGTACACACGCGTATGAAGAATTTTTTAGTATCTCTTTCGCTCCTGCTCTGCCTCGCTCCCCTCGGAGCCCAGAACAGGGCGTCATTCCCCTTCCCCAAGTACGAATTCACCACCGTCAAGGCCAATCCCATAACGCCTGTCAAGAACCAGTACCGCAGCGGCACCTGCTGGGCGTACTCCACCATCGGTTTCTTCGAGTCCGAGGCGATGAGGCTCTGCAATATCACCGACACCCTCGAATTCCCCGACTTCTCCGAGTTCTACGTGGTGAGCAACTCCTACTATGAGAGGGGGCTCAAGTATGTCCGCCTCGACGGTCACCTTACCTTCGGCGCAGGCTCCGAGGCCGACGACGTGCTCGACGTCATCCGCGACCACGGCATCGTGCCGAACGAAGCCATGACCGGCATGAACTACGGCACCGACAAGCCCGTCCAGGGCGAGCTCGACGCAGTGCTCAAGGGCTTCGTGGAGGCTATCGCCAAGAATCCGAACCGCACCCTCACCACCGCCTGGCAGCGCGCCTACAAGGCCGTCATCGACGAATATCTCGGCCCCTGCCCCGATTCGTTCGTAGTCGGCGACAAGGAATACACTCCCGCCTCGTACCGCGACGCGATGAAAATCGACCCCGAGAACTACGTGACCCTCAGCAGCTTCACGCATCATCCCTTCTACACCCGCTTCGCCATCGAGGTGTGCGACAACTGGCGCTGGGACGAGGTTTACAACGTCCCCATCGACGAATTCATGTCGGTGCTCGACAATGCCATCAACAACGGCTACACCGTGGCCTGGGGCGCTGACGTGAGCCATCCCGGCTTTACCCGCGACGGCCTCGCCATACTCGTGGACGTGGAGGCCAGCAACAACGCCGGCTCCGACCAGGCTCACTGGGTGGGCAAGGAGGAAGGCGCTCCCGCACCCGCTTCCGCAGTCGTGGTGGAGAAGGTCCCCACGCAGGAGAGCAGGCAGGAAGATTTCGACAACAAGACCATCACCGACGACCACGGAATGCAGATTTTCGGAATCGCCCGCGACCAGGACGGCAAGAAATATTATATGGTCAAGAACTCCTGGGGCGACACCGGCAAGTATCATGGCATCTGGTACGCCACCGAGGCTTTCGTGAAGGGCCAGAGTATGGATTATATGATTCACAAAGACGCCCTTCCCAAAGACCTCAAGGCTAAGCTCGGCATTAAGTAAGCGGCTTTAACTGCTTATGAAAAAGCATATTCCGAATATGATAACCTCCGTCAACCTCGCTTGTGGGGCAGCGGGGGTTGTCTTTGCTTTCAAGGCTCGCATCGACCTTGCCTTCATCCTGATGCTGGCGGCGTCTGCAGCCGACTTTCTCGACGGTTTTTCGGCAAGGCTTCTGGGCGCTTATTCCGATATGGGCAAGGAGCTTGATTCGCTTGCAGACCTCATTTCCTTCGGCCTTCTGCCTTCCGTGATGCTGTATAATTCTTCGAAGGTCTGTATGTTCGGCGAGAGCTGGGTGTGCTGGGTGCCTCTCGTAATTGCGGTGGCAAGCGGCCTCAGGCTTGCAAAGTTCAACGTCGATACCCGTCAGGTACACGGTTTCCTGGGGCTCCCTACGCCAGCCTCCGCCCTGCTGGCCGGCTCGCTGTGCTACTATGTAGCAGCCGACCCTTCGTGCTTCCTTGCAGAATGGTTCGCCGGCCCGGTGTTCGTACCCGTGCTGAGCCTCTGCCTCTCCGCCCTGATGCTCTCGGAGATTCCGATGTTCTCGATGAAATTCAGCAAGGAAGACGGCTCAGTACTGAAAGGCAAGCGTATGGCGTTCGCCTTTATAGTGCTTGCTGCGGTGCTGGTGTGCCTCATCTGCAGGCTCAACTGGTCGCTGGCCGTGCTTCTGAGTTTCAGCTGCTATATCCTGAAGAACCTTGTTTACGCCGCGCTGAAAGTCTAGCGGCAACCATTTCAAAACAGCTTCTCAATCATTGACCGCGCCACTGCACGCGAGGCTCCGTCGCCTCCGAGCAGGGCGCGGATTTCGTTATAGTCGGAGAGCATCTTTTCGCGGCAGGAGTCGTCTTCTGTAATGCGTTTGAGCTCAGCCTCGAGATTTTCCGCAGTGAAGTCTTCCTGAATAAGCTCCTTGAAAGCCTCGCGGCCGAGGCACAGGTTGCCGAGCGATATGAACTCGATATTGTCGAGCACGTGCAGAATCTTCCTTGCGATAAAGGCCGAGAAAGGCGAGGTGCTCCAGCAGACCACCTGAGGAGTGCCTATGAGCGCGGCTTCCAGCGAGGCCGTGCCGGAATTGATTATGGCTGCGTCGGCGAACTTCAGGATGTCGTAAGTGCGTCCGAAAACCACTTCCACGTTGTCGTGGCCCGCCGTGTAAGGAGCGTAGTCTTCCGGAGTGCGCGATGGCGCTCCAGCAACTATCACCTTTCTCCCGAGGCGGCCGGCCACCTGCATCGCAACGGGCATGGTGCGTGAGATTTCAGACCCTCTCGAGCCGGGGAGCAAAGCTATGTACGGGCCATCGCAGGGCCGCGTGAACGAGTGCGCGTCAACGGCCTCCACAAGAGGGTTGCCGTGGTATTCGAAGGGTACTCCCACGCTTTCGAAGTATTTGATTTCGAAGGGGAAGACTATGTACATGGCGTCCAGGTACACTTTCAGCTCGCGGTTCCTCCCGGGGCGCGAGGCCCAGGTCTTGGGGGCTATGTACCAGAATACTTTTACGTGCTTAATGTGGCAGAAGCGGGCTATCCTGAGATTGAAGCCGGGATAGTCGATGAGAATCACCGCGTCGGGCTTCCACGAAAGGATGTCGTCCTGGCACGAGCGGAGCGAACTTACGAGGGCTCCGGCCTTACGCAGCACTGCGGTAAATCCCATTATTGCGCCCTCGCGGTAATGCACGACGGGCGCCGTGCCTGCCTCGGCTGCCATGAGGTCGCCGCCCCTGAAACGGAACTCCGCTCCGGGGTCTTCAGCCTTCAGGGCGCGGATGAGATTGCTCCCGTGCAGGTCGCCCGAAGCCTCCCCCGCAATCAGATAATAGCGCATAGGCGTTCGAATTCAGCAGGGTCGGAATTGTCTATGTTATGGGGAGTTATGGTTATCCAGCCCTCGCGCATGAGAAGGTGGTCGGCATACGGCCCGTTGCCGGGATTGCTCACGAAGTCGCCTGCCATCACCACCACTTCCTCCCCTTCTTCAAGTTCTTCGACATAGGTGAGGTCGGCCTTCGAAGGCATATGCCTGTGCGACTGCAGGAAGTCCTCCCTGTAGGGCACGTATTCCCTCTCCCAGTGGGCCATCCCCATGCGGGTAACCCTGATTCCCTTGATGGCGGATGCGGGAAGGTTGGGGAAATTGACGTTGTAGAAGCCGCCGAAGCGGGGCCCGTAATTTTCGAGAAGCTTCTTCACGATGCCCGGGAACAGTTTTACCGCCGCCGAGAAATCGGGGTCGTCGGCAAAGGAGTCGAGACTGACGGCGATGGAACGTATTCCGTTGATGGCTCCCTCCATGGCCGCCCCGAGAGTGCCTGAATAAATGGCCGCCGTAGCGGCGTTGTTGCCGTGGTTTATGCCGCTCACTACGAGGTCGGGGCGCTGCGGGTACAGCACGTTGTCGAGACCGTACTTGATGCAGCTTGCGGGGGTGCCGTCGAGATACCACCAGTCCTGCCCCTCGCAGCCCTCCAAATGCTTGACTGCTATAGGTTTATAGCCCATGGTAACGGCCATTGACATACCGCTTTGCGGGCTTTTGGGTGCAACAATCGTGAGCTCGCCGAAGGGGGCGAGGGCCTTGACCAGGCTGATGAGTCCGGGGGAACGGTATCCGTCGTCGTTGGTAATGAGTATGCGCATCTCTTATTTTTGTGCAAATATAATTGAAATAAAGTAATTTTTTTGTAAATTTGCGCCGCCTCAAAGAAGGAAATTATTGTTGTTTAACTTTTTTATAACAAAACAAAATGGTAAAACTTGGTATTAACGGATTCGGCCGCATCGGCCGTATGGTATTCCGCGCAGCCGTTGAGAATTTCTCCAACGACATTGAAGTTGTCGGCATCAACGACCTTCTCGATCCTGACTATCTCGCATATATGCTCAAGTACGATTCCGTACACGGCGCATTCCAGGGCGAGGTCGCAGTAGAGGGCAACACCCTCATCGTGAACGGCAAGAAGATCCGCCTCACCGCCGAGATGGATCCCGCCAACCTCAAGTGGGACGAGGTCGGAGCCGAGGTCGTGGTCGAGTCCACCG
>JAFSVP010000058.1 GCA_017444905.1 Bacteroidales bacterium | reverse complement strand
ACATCGGCTAAGGCCCACTTAATTCTTTTACCGATAATGCCGTGGAAGGACCCCCCACCTTCTACGGCTTATCCCTTTTAAAGGGGTTTTGCTGCGTTCTGCGGAGGGCAACGGCCGCCGGGGCGAACCCCGACGGTCGCGCGGCGGACCTCAGCGGTCGGTGTTTTGAATCGGCTTAGAGATGTAAACCGTGAAGTTTCGGGACGCCCTTTTCGTTATCGCGTCGGTGGCGACTTTGTCGCCCATCAGCATCTCGGACCAGCCTTCGGGGGCCCTTTGGGAGCAAAGGATCGTGCTTTTCAGCCGCTCCGCCCTCGATTCGAGTAGGGTGAATAGGACGCTTGTCTCCGCGTCGCTCGCCAAAGGGGTGATGAGGAAGTCGTCGATGACGAGGAAATCGCACCTCGCCAGCCACCTCATCCTCTTCTCGTATTTCGGGAAGTTGGTCTTCTTGAGGTTGACCAGCCCGTCGATGAGCGGCGAGCAGTGCAGGTATTCGCCCTTGTATTTGCTCGACGCGTGGATGGCGAGGGCCTTCGCGAAGTACGTCTTGCCCGCATCGGATGCGCCAAGCACCAGCACGTTGAGCCCGCGGCCAACGAAGGACAGGGTCGAGAGCTGGGTCACGATTCCGCTGGGCTGATAGACCCGATCGAGCGAATCCGCGCAGCGGGATATCTCCTCCGGCGCGCCCCACAGGCCGCATTTTCTCAGCCTCGCCTTGAGCTTGCCCGATTCGGAATGCTGGTATTCCTCCGACACGAGGCTGCATATCTGCTCCAGGCGATCCGCGGTCAGGAAATCCGGGCTTTCATAGAGCTCCTCGAGCTTCGCGGCCATCCTTGGGAGGCCGAGGGAGTTCAGGCGGTCGACGGTGGTCTTCAGCACATCCTGCCCCTTGGTCATTGCTCGCCGCCTCCGTCCTTCATCAGGCCCTCGGATTTCTTGAGCAGCGCGTCGACGCCGTTGTCGGTTGAGGCGATGTAGGCCGTCTCGTTCCTCCGGTCGCGCCTGGCCTTCTCCTTCGCGTCCGCTTCCGATAGGATGAGGTTCTTGACGAACGTGTAGTTCGGCTTCCTGCAGAGGACGGCGTCTCGGCAGGCCCTCTCCAGGGCCTCGTTGCCGTGCTTCCTCGCGAGGCTCAGCACGCCCCAGCAGGTGCGGTACGCCTGGACCTGGTACCGCTTGCTCGAGAGCATCTCCGCTATCACCTTCGACGTGTAGGGGCCCACAAGCGACGCCTTCCGCGCGAACAGGTCCGGGCTCCAGTCCCTGTAGCTGTTGAAATCGGCGGGCAGGTGGCTCGGGTCGGTGACCCACTCCCCCTTCCGCTGCGCCCTCCTGTGCACGGCGATCACGGAGCCGCATTTGTCGGCTATTTTGACCTGGTCCGCCGTCGCCCTCACGAGAACCTTGCGGTGCACATGGGCCGAAGGGCAACTATAATAGGCATTGTCGAAGCGTATGTGGTAGTCGCTCGATACGGTTGCTTCCCTCCTCTCGGCGTATTGGTACTTCGTCTCGGGGAGGGCTAGCAGCCATTTCTTTTCCTCGTCGAAGTAGTAGTCGCGGGAGTGCTCCTTCTTCTCGAACGGCTGCGCGTTGAGCAGGCCGAGGCCCTTCCGGAGCGCTTGGTTGAAGTCGTCCAGCGAGGCCCACAGCTGGTCGTCGAGGTCGTGGAAGAAGCCCTTTTCCATTATCCCGACGGCCCCTTCGACGGACGGCTTGTATTTGGGCCTCCTGACCTTCGCCGCCATGATGGCGGTGCCGTTGTGGCCGGCCCATTCGGCGTAGTCCTTGTTGAGCCATGGGTCGATCCAGTCTTTGTTCGCGATCACGGCCTGCTTGCAGTTGTCGCAGACGACTATCTGCGGGACGCCGCCGAAGAAATCCAGCGCGTTGTTGTTCGCCTCGATCCACTCCGCCTCCTTGATGGAGGTCATGCCCTCGGCGTAGATGTACTGGGAATAGGGCAGGACGGCCACGAAGACGTATATGTCGGAGATCTCCCCGCTGACGCGGTCGGCGAGCCTGAACGTTTTCCCCGCGAAGTCGATTTCCATCGCCTGCCCAGGCACGTGGTCGAAGTGGGCCGCCCTTCCGTTCTCGGCGCACCAGGATTGGTAAAGGTCGCAGAACTGGCGGTATGAGTACGGCTTCGCCGAGGAGGCGAGGCAGGCGTTCTTGTACTTGCCCCACAGGTACTTTAGGGTCATGTTTGGCCTCTTCATCGACGCGTTGACCGACTCATAGTCTGGGAACGACAGGCTGCCGTCGCGCCTGCCTTTGGGGCTCGATGGCCTCCCGTACACCTCCAGATAGATTCCCTCGTTCGTGATTCCCGCTGGCAGAGGGAAGGCCAGGGTGCCGCATTTGCCGAACGCGGCGAGAAAGTCGTTTACCCCGTTTTTGCTGCAGCCGAGCTCCCTGGCGATATCCCCGCCGGAGAGACCGAGCCCATACCTTCTCACGAGGATGGCTTTGTAGTCGAGCATGTTTATATCCTCCTTGTTGATGGATGCTCTTGCCGTCCAATGGGCGGCTGCCGCAATTATAAAGGAGGTACGTAAAGTGGCCATGGGCTACCTTTTTCGGCAAAAAGGTAGCGACCAAAAAGGCAGGCAAAGCCCTTGCGCGCTAACGCCTTGGAGCGACCGCTAGATAAGTGCCCTGCGACCGATGTGCTCCGCACACCCGACCGTCATAGTCCGCAATATGCATTAAAACTTTAGCGATTGAAAGAATATCAGGAAAACAAGGTGTTTTTTTCCATGCTTAACTAGCGCTAAAACGGTTTTAAATTTTTCTAATATTTTCTTTGAATCAATTTCAGATATCATCACGGGATTCCCAGTAGAATT
>JAFSVP010000057.1 GCA_017444905.1 Bacteroidales bacterium | reverse complement strand
GCCGGCGGAGACGGCCTCTTCAATGTCGTCTACGGGATGGAACGTGGAAACCGCCACGAGTTTCACCCGTGGCGGTAATCCGGCCCTTACGGCATTAAGCCTCTCCCCTATCTCTCCGGGCATAGGGTTATTCAGCTGAAACGTCGTCCTTTATAAAATGGCAACCCTCCCAGTGTCCGAACCTGTTTACCGGCGCGGCGAGAGGCTGGCGGTACTGCAGGACGCCTTCTCCGGCAGTTGCGGCCTTCCTTGTCGCCGGAGAAATATATTCGGAGATATGTGGCAGGAAATACTCGGCGTCCCAGGCAAGGAAGGAGGCAAGTTCAGCTGCGCTGCCGAACGCCCCTTCAGCTTCTTCCATCAGCGACTTTGCACGATACATAATCTGGCGCCTTGAGATGGCGTTGAAAATACCTGTATTATAGTTCATTATGCTATTGCTGGGGTCGAAAGTCGGGCGACAGAAGAAATGGTCATAAGTATTGGCGCCTTCATATATACCGAGATTCTCCACGGTAGCAAGCTCGTAATTGTTGGCCGTGCCGAAGAGGTCGTGCCAGAGCACGTTGGAAGTGGTGGTGACGGGATATCCCAGCTGGTCGGCAATGCTCTGGGTAACGTAACGGTCTACATTGCGGAAGAGGCCTATAGCATGCTGGTTTTCAAGGGTGTTCCAGGGGCCGGTATTGGAAATCTCCTTGCCGGCAGTGTATTCGTCGGCAAGCTTTCCGAAGCCATGGCCTCCCGACTCGTGGCGGACAAGCTCGGTACGTTCGCCCTCGTGCGTGCCGAGGCCGAAATAGGAAATGGACGTAGCACGGCCATAATCGTAATTCGAAGCGCTTGAATCCCAGAAATTGTAACAGGTACCGGAGCGGCAGGGCTGGTTCGCAACCACTATGATAGTTGCGTCGGCAAGCCTGTCTTCGTTGTCGCCCAGGGCCAGTGACGCATACGCAAGAGCAGCGTCGTCGTAGCCTGAAATAGTCGTTGTATTTGGAGCGAACCTTACATTGAAAACGGTCTCGCTGCCAAGGTTGCGGGCCCCGTTAAGGCCGGTAGTCTCGGCATTCGTGCGCTCGGGCGAAACTGCCTTTACGATGTAAACATCAAAGAACTGACGCAGGTAGTCGTAAGGCGGGATGCTGAAGAAATCCTCCACTATGGCGCGCATCGTTGTCATATAAGTGGAATTGTCTCCGCCTGCAAAATCTTCGGCGATGAAGCCGTCGCCCATCACTACCAGGTCAAGCCCGAGGCGCGGCTCGGCAAGCCTTACCACCTCGCCGTTGAAGGAATACTGCGTGTAGTCGGCGGTATTGGCCTTCCAGCCAGAATCAATATAGATGCGGTGGCAGTGTCCCGACTCGAAGGCTATGTCGGAATTGACGGTCAAGTCGCTGCAGTAAACTCCGTCGGCGCAGGTAACGTTGACCCTCACGATGGTGCCGGAGGGAATGGTTACCGACAGGGCTGGCATCGCAATCCAGAGCTTCAGCGAGCTCTCGGAAGCATAGTTCACGAGGTCGAGGCTGAACGAATTGGATTTTGCCACAGATGCCGGCGGCTCGGAAGTGTAATACGAAAACTGATCAGAAGGATAGTTATTGTAAATAAACGTGTTGGCACCAAGGAGCTTAACCTCTACATTAGATGGATTCTTGAAGGTTTTCCCGCTCAGGTCAAGGTACATGCAGGCCGATACGTCGGCATCGGTGAAGTCTATGGTCGAGTAACTCGTTACTACTTTGCGCATCGAGAAATAGTCGCTCAGATGAGCAAGCGGAGCGTTCTTGTCCTGAGTCTGTCCGGTGAAGAAGAAACGGGTGTACTGAGACTCGCTCTTAATCTTGTCGCCGGGGAAGAACACGGTATAGCTGGAGGCCGTGGCGCCGACCGCGGTAGTGCGCACGAAGTCGCCGGTATGCCCTCCACCCTGCGGGAGGGTGTAAAGGCCGGCCTTGGGATAGTCGTATCCGTCTGGAACGACGGAAATCTGGTCGCCAGCATGCCAGCTGGCGCTGAGTACAGGATACTGAAAATCAAAGTCCACCTTGGTAGTCCCGATGGTGGCACCCTCAGGAAGGGTGGCGGTAATTACCGGAACGTCAGGCACGAGGGGGTCGTCGGGCCGGGTCTCCTCCGAAGGGTCTGAAGGAGTCTCCGGGAGCAGCTCGAATGTACAGGCGGTAAAGGCCGTTCCGGCTAAGAGTAAGAGAAACAGTATCCTTTTCATAACACCAAGTCTTCTAATGAATAAAACACATCTGTATCCTCGGATGCAGGCCCTACTATGGGCTCTCCGTTGGATATGCTTCCGTTTATTGCGGAAGCCTCCTCATACGCTGCATATTCGGTATGAGGAGGATAATAGCGTACAGGTATCATCGTTTATTGCGTTGCTGTTGCTGCTGCAGGCGCTGGGCCTCTTCAAGCCTTTTCTGCCACTTGGTCTTGGGCAGGGGCTTGCCTTCGGAAGCGCGGACCTTGGCAAGGATTTCTTCGGGATGTACGAAGAACTTCTTGATAATCCAGGTTTCGAGTATTGCTATAAGCTGCGATAGCAGGTAGTAGTAGCTGAGTGCGGCGGAGAGGCTGTTGCAGATGAAGAACATCATTATCGGCATCAGCCAGAGGCTCATGAAGCGCATCGAGGACGCGCTCGGGTCGTTGGAGGCCATCTGGTTGGCGGTGGTCATCTTTGCGTACAGCCACATCACCACGGCCATCAGGAGGGCGAAGAGCGACAGGTGATCGCCCAGCAGCGGGATGCGGGTGCCGTAGTCCAGGATGGAATCGTAGGCGCTGAGGTCGTCACACCAGAGGAAAGGCTGCTGGCGCAGCTCAATCGAGGCCGGGAAGAAGCGGAACATAGCCCAGAGTATGGGGAAGGTCAGCAGGGTGGGCAGGCATCCGCCGAGGGTGTTGACCCCGGCCCGCCGGTACAGGTCCATCGTGGCCTGCTGCTTCTTCATAGCGTCTTCCTGCTTGGGGTAGCGGGCGTTTATTTTATCTATCTCGGGACGCAGGGCCTGCATCTTGGCCGAGGAGGAGTAAGACTTGAAGGTAAGGGGCAGGACTACCAGCTTGATTACTATGGTCATCAGCAGGATAATAAGTCCGAAGTTGGAAATGAACCTGCTGAAGAAGTTGAACATGGGAATGATGGCGTAGCGCGTGAACCAGCCCACGAGCGAGCCTCCCAGAGGGATGATTTTCTCGTAGCCGCGGTTGAACGACTTGAGCGTGCCGAAGCGGTTGGGTCCGAAATAGAACTCGTAAGGGATGCTTACGTCGGCCGAATGACGGAAGTTCGAGCGCATCTGCGCGCTGCAGTGCATAAGGTCGTGCGACGGGTCGGTTTCAGGGACGAAATTCACCGCCACCTCGCCGTTGGCGAACTGCCCGGGGGCGCACATTATAACCGAGAAGAACTGCTGCTGGAAGGCGAACCAGCTCAGGCTCGAGTCGATACGCTTGCTGGCGCTGCGGCCGCGGCCGATTTCGGAGGGCTTCTTCTCTCCTTCGAAATAATAGTCGAGCTTGGAGTACTGCGACTCGTTGCGGTAGCCCTTCTCGAGCCGGGGGACGGTGACGCTGAAATCGACGTCGAAGACGCTCACGTTGCGGGGAATTACATCCTGCATACCCTTGAACGACAGGAGATTGTCAAGTTTGTAGCCGTCAGGGGCAAGGGTGTAGCGCTGCTCAATGAAGCCGCCTTCGGCGAAGGGCAGGCGGAACACGAGCGAAGTGTCGCTGCGCTCTGCAATGTCAAAGGTGAAGTCGGTGGTGCGCAAGTATTGGCCGGCATAGATACTGACCGCGTACTCGGCTCCGCCCTCTTTAAAGAGATAGAGCTCTCCCCCGCCGTAAGCGGTGTATTTCTTGAGCTTTACGCTGGAAGGGCAGGCTCCCCGGCTGCT
>JAFSVP010000056.1 GCA_017444905.1 Bacteroidales bacterium | reverse complement strand
GGCGGCTGGCTTCGAAGATGGGGTCGAAGCGCGGGCCGAGTTCCTCGGGCTTGTGTGCGAAGGTACGCATATTTTGTAAAATGTCAAACCATTTCTCGATGGGTGTCATGTCCTTGCGGGACTTGTTGACGAGCCTCGGCAGCTCGCAGAGATAGACCGACAGCTGGCTGCCGTAGCACTCACCGCGTTCGTCGCGCATCATATACCGGTAGATGAGCTGGTTGGAGTCGTGCTTGAGGCGGAAGTTCATGAAGCAGATTACGTACACGGGGAGCAGGTTCTACAAGGTGTGGCCGGAGATTTTTGCATCAGTGTGTAAAAAATCTCACCGTCTCTTTCCTGGACTCATTACCGTATCCTCCTGCGTGTCGAAGAGGAACGCCGATTATCATCCCCCGAATGTCCACTTCGCTTCAGACCAATAAAAAAGAGTTGAGGGGTCTCAACTCTTTTTTGTAGGGACGGTCGGATTCGAACCGACGACCTTTTGAATGTGACTCAAACGCTCTAAACCAGCTGAGCTACGCCCCTGTGGCGATTGGGACTGCAAATATAAGAAACAGTTTTGAATAATTCAAAAAGAATAGGTACTTTTGCAGCGCGATTGCGCAGGCTGCGCCGTCAAGTGTAACAGGTACCACTATAAAAACTGTAGTATGAAAGGTAAATTTTCCGCTTCTTTCCTGATAATGACCGTCTTCTTCACGGTCTGCCTCATCAGTTCCAATCTTTTTGCAACCAAGATTTTCTCGCCCTGCGCAGGTATCAATCTGCCCGGAGCGGTGCTCATTTTCCCGATATCTTACATACTCAACGACTGCATCGCAGAGGTATGGGGCTACCGCAAGGCAAGGCTCGTCATATGGCTAGCTTTTGCGATGAATTTCTTCGTGGTACTGGCCGGCCGCGTGATGGTTTGGCTCCCGGCAGCGGACTTCTGGGGCGGCTCCGAGCATTTCAACTATATGTTCGACCTGGCTCCCAGGATGGCTGTTGCCTCGCTCCTCGCCTTCCTTGCGGGCTCTACGCTCAACGCCCTGGTGCTGAGCAGGATGAAGGTGGCCTCCGAAGGCCGGCGCTTCGGCGTGCGCGCCATAGTGTCGTCGGTTGCGGGAGAGTGCCTCGACTCCCTGATTTTCCTCCCCATAGCCTTCTGGGGCACTCCTGCAGGCACGCTTGGTATGATGATGCTGGTGCAGGTGAGTTTCAAGCTCTGCTACGAGATAGCCGTCCTGCCACTTACGGGCCTCGTGGTGCGGAAGGTGAAGAAGCTGGAAGGCACCGACACCTTCGACAACGGCATTTCCTACAATCCCTTCAGACTCTCAGATATTTAGAACCGGCAACCATTTCAATACTGTTTCTTCGCAATATGGATACCCGCAAAGACGAAGGCCTGCATTCGCTGGGCGGCCGCACGGAATACAGCAGCGACTACAACCCTTCGGTGCTTGAAACCTTCGTGAACAAGCATCAGGAGAACGATTACTGGGTGCGCTTCAACTGCCCCGAATTCACGAGCCTCTGCCCCATTACCGGGCAGCCCGACTTTGCTACGATACGCATTTCATACATTCCCGGCGAGCGTATGGTCGAGAGCAAGAGTCTCAAGCTCTATCTTTTCAGTTTCCGTAACCACGGCGCTTTCCACGAAGACTGCGTCAACGTGATAATGAAGGACCTCGTCGCGCTGATGGACCCGAAGTACATGGAAGTAACGGGATTCTTTACCCCGAGGGGCGGCATAAGCATCTATCCTTACGCTAATTACGGCCGACCGGGCACAAAGTGGGAAGAGCTGGCGGCAACTCGCCTCGCCTCCCGCGAGTAGCCTTTGTACCTTCATCCGGCCGCAACCCGGCTATCCTTCAAGTACCGGCCCTGCTGCTGATAGCCTGTTGCAGAGCACCCCGCTACGGATACCTGTTGCAAACCGGCCCTGCTGCTGATAGCGAAATCTCTATCTCTCCACCTTCAGCAGGGCCACCACCCCGTCCATAGTCGATACGAGGATTCTCACCCCGTCCTTCTCCATCCAGCATTCCACCGGATTCACGAGGGCCGGAGACACTTTGTGCCACCACAGGAGCCCTCCGTCTTCGAGCGAAAGGGCGAACAGATTCCCCTTGTCGGTGGGGGTGATGACCATTCCGTCTATTTCAGTTATGGCAGTGGGGCCTATTTCGTAGTGCGCACCGTTGGCGATGCTCCACTTCAGTGCCTCCCGAGGCAGTTCGCCTCCTTCCGGAACGGGTACGGCGGCATCGAAGGCGTAGGAGCTGTTGTACATAGTCTTTGCCAGAACGGTGCGTCTGTCAGACGACAGCCCTATTGACTCCCTGCCTCCGTCGGCGTGGAAGAGCTCCTTTCCGTTCGACGCGTCAAGGGCGTACACCTTGCGGTCGGGGACGGCGATGAAGATTCTCCCCTCCGCTTTCACGGGCCAGGTGGCGGCGGGGGAGTACATACGCGAGGTCCTGGGAGTCTTCCACTTCCACTGCAGCCGCCCGCTTGAAGGGTCAAGAGAATATAGCCACCCGCCCCAGCTGCCGAAAACCAACTGGCTCTCATCAACATACGGTCTGCATTCAACGAAGCCCTCCACGCCGTCGAAGCTCCACAAAACATCCCCTCCTTCGAGGCTGATGGCCCTGAACTTCCCGTCCGACGAACCGATGAAAACTCGCCCTCCGGAGATTACGGGCGAGCCGAGCACTGATTTTCCGGCCTTTACGCTCCACAGCGTGCGACCGCTCCGGGCCTCGAGGGCATTAATGCTTCCGTCGGCGCAGCCGAATACCAGCGTACCTCCGCTGACTGAGGGAGTGGAGAAGATTTTTGCCCCGAAGCTCCTGCTCCAGAGCCTCCTGCCGCTGGCGGTATCGATGCAGCGTATGCATCCGGAAGTGGTGGCGTACCAGGCCTTCCGCCCGCTGCGGGCAAAGCCGGAGGCTATGTTGGAGTCTTCTTCAATGTGCCAGAGTTCTTTCACTTCAGGATACTGCCGGTTCACGTCGTAGCGCGTCCAGGGGTAGGACGGCGGCAAGCCGGAAGAGTCGTATTCTACGGTGTCGCGCACCGGCGCGAGCTCTTTTTCATACCACGGAGGAAGCTGCACCGAGCTGTGAGGGAAGACGAGCCTTTCGCTTATGCTCACGCGCGAGCCGTCTAAAGTGACGATATTGTATCCGGCCTGCCCGGTCCTGCCCTTGAGCGAGGAGCGGCCCAGCACTGCCGGGAGTCCGTCGTAATCCATTGCGCAGTTGCGGTGCCAGTGCCCGCCTATGCAGAACTGAACGCCGGCACGCTTCAGCGCCTTTGTAACGTCGAAGTAATTGAGTACGGAAGTGTCGAGAGGATAGTGGTTTATAAAGATTCCGGGAGTACCGTCGTCTTCGATGCTGCGGAGCCAGTCCATACTCTCACGGGGCAGCAGCGCCGGAGCCATACGCATATCGGGCCCGCTGTTGCAGCCCACAAGGCGCCAGCCCTTGGAGCGGAACTCGAAATGCTCGTATCCGAAGGCCCGCCTGAAAGTGTTGCAGCCGCTTTCTGACCATTTGGCGTCGTGATTCCCTGCCACTACATAGTATTGTACGCGCAGCGAATCCATAATCGACTTCACGGCAAATATCTCCTCGTCGGTGCCGAAGTCGGTCATGTCGCCGCCGAACAGCACGAAATCGATACCGTCCAGACTGTTAATATCGCATATGCACAGGCTGAGGTCGCGCCCGGCACCCGACCCCGAGGAGTAATGACAGTCGGTCACGAAGGCGAAGCGCAGGGGTTCCGCAGCCCCTGCTGAAACGGCTGTAAGCACAGCCGGAACGAGCAATATTCTCTTCAGCATCCCGCAAAAGTAAGCAAAATCCATAATTATTTCGTATCTTGGTAGACTTTTTCAGAAAAGACAGGTGAAGATAGGATTAGGTAATATTGCGGCTCTTCTGCTCTTGCTTCTTACCGTGTCGTGCGGAGTGTTCAAGCAGAACCCGAACTCCGGGGCTTACCGTGCCATGGACGTGCTTCCTGAAGGCTTGCAGTACGAGGGGACGCTGGAAGAGCGTTTCTATGACTGCTCCGATGGCGAGGTTACCCGCAGGCGGATGATGGTCTATCTGCCCGCATCCTACAAGTTCGAGCCTGAGCGCCGCTATCCCGTGCTCTACCTTCTTCACGGGGCTCGGGGCTACGAGACTTCCTGGATAGTCAAGGGCGACATCCTCCGTATAACCGACAGCCTCGTGCGCCGCTCCGAAGTGAAGGAGTACATAATAGTGATGCCTAACGTGAACCAGTACGACAACGATGCCGACTGCGACGATTCCCGCATAAAAGACGCATTTGAAGCAACTTACGAGATTGACGGCGCCGTTGAATCGGCATTCGTCCGCGATGTCGTCACATTCGTCGACAGCTGCTACCGCACCGTGCCCGACTGCAGCCACCGCGCAGTGGCGGGGCTCTCGATAGGCGCGCTCCAGGCTCTATGGCTGTCGGCCAATTTCCCGGGGACCTTCGGTTACGTGGGCCTTTTCTCGCCTATGCTCTATCCCTTTTTCAACAACGGCGAGCACAAAGATTTCTACAAGGGCCTGCCCGCCAAGATGGAGAGGCAGTTCAGCTGCCCCTGCCCTCCGGAAGGCTACTATCTGATGATAGGCCAGCACGATTTTTTGTACGAGACCGTGTTCAGCTTCCACCTCAGGATGCTTCGCAAGGGCTGGAAGCACAGCTACGTAGTGAGCCCCGGCGGCCACGACTGGGATAACTGGACGAATTATTACATACTGATGATGAAGGATGCTTTCAGATGAAAATTCTTTTTGTAATAAATAATTATTATGTAAACGGGAACGGGATGTCAACCTCGGCCCGGCGTTCGGTCGGCAGGCTTCGGGCAGCCGGCCACGAAGTAAGGGTGCTTTCAGGCAGGGGCGACCGTCCGGAACTTATGCGCGAGACGGGCGCACGCTATGCTGAATCCGTAAGTGCCTACGATATAGATAAATGCGTTGAGCAACTGTCTTCCATGTTCGCTCTTGCGGCGTCCGGAAAGAGCGCCTGAGCGTGGACGCTTCCCGCGAGTATATGGAATTTTGCCTGGGCAGGTTCGAGCGCCTGGGCGTGGTGACGGCCCGCAAAATGTTCGGAGGCTACGTGTTCCATATGGCGGGCAGGGTGCTTGGCTTCTGCTTCAACGATACCTTCCTTTTTGAACCCGGCCCTACGATTGACCGCCTGCTTCCTGATGCTCCCAGGCAGGAGCTGTTTCCGGGCTCGAAACTCTTCGTCGTTATAGACGAGTCGATGGATTCGCGCCGTCTTTGCGAGCTTGCGGAGGCCTGCTACGACGATTTTCCAATCCCGAAGCCCCGCAAGCGCAAGGGCTCTTCCCCGGAAAAGGAGAGGAACAAAGCCGCAGGGCTTGAAAAGAAGTTTCCTTTTCTGAAGAGGATGAAGCAGGAGTCTTGCAATAGTCTTGATTAATTCATAACTTGCAGGGATTAAAAATATAAAAGAATATGAAGTACGTTTGCACTATTTGCGGTTATGTCTATGACGAGGCCGCCGAAGGAGTCGCTTTCGACCAGCTCCCCGATGACTGGGTGTGCCCCCTCTGCGGAGTAGGCAAAGATATGTTCGAGCCTCAGGAATAAGCCTCGGGCTTGTCTTAACGGTTGGTTATGAATGAGTTGGAAGAAATAAGGCGGGAAATCGCCTCACTTGACCGCGCCATGGCCCCGCTCTTCGAGAAGCGGATGAAGCTCGCCGAAAGGGTGTATGCCTACAAACTGCGCAACGCCCTCCCGGTGCTCGACGCCGCCCAGGAAGAGAAGGTGCTCGAGCGCAACGCCGCCTTCATCGAGGACGCCTCGCTGAAAGACTACTACATCCTTTTTCAGAAGGAGGTGATGAAACTCTCGCGCGACTACCAGACCCGCCTTATGCACGGGATGAAGGTCGCTTACTGCGGCGTACCCGGCGCGTTCGCCCATATCGCCGGTTCCGGACTCTTTCCCGAAGCGGAGATGGTGTCCTGCCCCGACTTCCATTCTGCATACCGCCGCTGTGAGGAGGGGGAGGCTGACGCCGTCATCCTTCCGATAGAGAACAGTTATGCGGGCGACGTGGGCGAGGTGATGGACCTCGGCTTCTCCGGCAGCCTGTATATCAATATGATGGCGGAGCTGGACGTGACCCAGAACCTGCTCGGCATCCCCGGAGCATCCGCAAGCGGGATACGCAGGGTGGTGAGCCACCCGCAGGCCCTGAACCAGTGCGCCGACTACATTGAGGAAAGGGGTTTTGAAACCTCCGATTTCCCCAACACTGCGCAGGCGGCTCAGTACGTGGCGCAGCTCGGCGACCCTGGCGTGGGCGCCATAGCTTCCGTAGAGACAGCCCGCCTGTACGGACTTGAAGTCCTCGAACCCCACGTCAATTCTTCGACCTCCAACACCACCCGCTTCGCGGTGTTTTCGCGCACGCAGTCCGATGCTTCCGGAGCCCCTTCCGACGAGGCTCACTTCATTATCGGCTTTACTGTGCGCAACGAGGCCGGAGCTCTTGCCAAGATACTGAATATCATTGGTTCTCACGGTTTTAACATGAGCAGTCTCCACAGCCGTCCGCTGAAAGGCCCCCTCTGGGAGCATTACTTCTTCGCGGAGCTGGAAGGCGGCGCGCATACTCCCGACGGAGAGGACCTGCTCCGACAGCTGGGCACGGTCTGCGACCGCCTCAGGCTGATAGGTTCATACAGAAGCATTCATTTGAAGTGACCGTAATACCCTTCAGATCGGCCTCGTCCTCCTATGACATAAGCATAGGAAAGGGAGTCATTGGCGATATCGCGAGCCTTTTCAACGTCCGGCGCAAGGTGCTGGTGGTGACCGACGAAGGCGTGCCGGCAAAGTATCCGCAGGCCGTAATGTCGGCCTGCCCCGACGCCATCATTCATACCGTGCCCGGCGGCGAGGCCTTCAAGAGCCTTGCAACCGTCGAAGGCATACTCTCGGTCCTGCTTGACAACGGTTTTACCCGCTCCGACGCCGTAATCGCCGTAGGCGGAGGAATGGTCGGAGATATGGCGGGATTCGCCGCTTCCTGCTACCAGCGGGGCATTGATTTCTGCAACGTACCCACTACTCTGCTCTCGCAGGTGGATGCCTCCGTGGGCGGCAAGACCGCCGTCAATTTCAAGGGTGTGAAGAACTCAGTGGGCGCCTTTCACAATCCTTCGGCGGTGATTATCGACACCGGCACCCACGCAACTCTCGGCCCGAGGCTTTTCGCCGAAGGTATGGCGGAAGTGGTAAAGATGGCCGCAACCTCCGACAGGGCGCTTTTCGAAAGAATCGAGAGCGGACGGTACGGCGATGATATCGAGGGAGTTATATCCTCTGCTCTTGCAATAAAAGTTTCCGTCGTTACAGCCGACCCTTCCGAAAAGGGCCTTAGGGCTGTGCTGAACTTCGGCCATACCATAGGGCACGCCATAGAGGCGCTTTGCAAAGGCAGCCTTTATCACGGCGAGTGCGTGGCGGCGGGCATGATGTATATGTGTTCCGACAAGGTGCGGGAGCGTCTTTCTCCCGTGCTTCAAAAGCTCGGACTGCCGCTTTCCGACCCGTACTCCGCGTCCGAAATAATACCTCTTGTAATGCACGACAAGAAGCGTCGCGCCGGAGGTGTCGTGCGCTGCGTCTGGGTAGAAGAAATCGGCAGTTTCGAATTCCGCGACCTCACGCCCGCCGAACTGTCGGCAATAATTGAAAAAAGAAAATGAAAAACAGCATAGGCACCAGCATAACCCTCACTCTTGCAGGCGAATCGCACGGCCCCGAGCTGTGCGTCGTGCTTGACGGACTCGCTCCGGGCCTCAAGGTGGACGAGGCCTCGATAGCGGGCCGTCTTGCTTCACGGCGCCCCCAGGGTCCTACCGACACCGCCCGCCGCGAGAAAGATGAATTCCGCATAGTGAGCGGAGTGTTCGAAGGCAGGACCACCGGAGCTCCCCTCACCATACTTATACCCAACGCCGACGTCCGCAGTGCCGATTACGAGCGCTTCAAGGGCATTGCCCGCCCCTCGCACGCCGACTATACGGCGCACGTAAAGTACGCCGGCTTCGAGGATTACCGTGGCGGAGGGCATTTCAGCGGAAGAGTTACTGCAGGAATAGTAGCTGCCGGGGCCATACTGCTTGACGCCCTTGCCTCAAGGGGCATACTCATAGGCACGCATATCCTTTCCTGCGCAGGCGTGGCAGACAGGCCGTTTGCGGCTGAACCTGAAAAGGATATCCTGTCTCTGCTGGACGCAGAGTTCCCGGTTCTGGGCGATTGCGCCGGTGCCATGTGCGAAGCCGTAGCGGCCGCCCGCGCCGACGGCGATTCCGTTGGCGGGATAGTTCAGACCGCAATCAGCGGCCTTCCCGCCGGAGTGGGGGAGCCCTGGTTCGGCTCGCTCGAAGGGCAGATTGCCAACGCCGTCTTTTCTATAGGAGGCGTGAAGGGAGTGGAATTCGGAGCAGGCTTCGCCCTTGCGGGAATGAGGGGCTCCGAGGCCAACGACCCCTTCCGTATCAATGGCGGGCGAATAGTTACCGGCGGCAACAGGAACGGCGGCATCAACGGCGGCATCTCCAACGGTATGCCGGTGGTTTTCAATACGGCGGTTAAGCCCACGCCCACTATCTCCAGGCCCCAGCTTACCGTTGATATGCTCAAAGGAACGGAATGTGAATTCGCCTTCGCAGGCAGGCACGACCCCGCCATCGTAAGGCGTATATGCATAGTGCTCACCGGCATAACCGCTCTGGTGACCGCAGACCTGCTCGCCTTGCGTTACGGTACCGACTGGCTTGCAGAAATAAAGTGATATGGAATACGGCCTTATAGGAGAGCGGCTCGGCCACAGTTTTTCGCGCGAGGTTCACGGGATGCTTTCTCCCGACCCGTACGAGCTGCGTGAAGTCGCCCCAGGCGACCTGGCTTCATTCCTCAAGGCCCGCGACTTCAAGGGGATAAACGTAACTATACCCTACAAGCAGGCGGTGATTCCGTATCTTGATTCGCTCTCGGAGTCGGCCCTCCGTACAGGAGCCGTTAATACCATAGTAAATGAAAACGGCCGCCTTACTGGCCACAACACCGATTATGACGGCTTCATAGCCCTTGCCAGGCTCGCCGGTATCGATTTCAACGGCGCAGATACTGTGATTTTCGGTGCCGGCGGTGCGGCTAAGGCAATAGCGGCGGCAAGCCTCGCCATGGGAGCGTCGCGCGTGCGTTTCGCCGCAAGGCGCCCTTCCGGCCCTGACTGCGTGCCGATTCAGGATACAGGAGCATATAAAGACTGTAACATTCTTCTCAACGCCACCCCCGTCGGTATGTATCCTGCCCTTGACGGGGAGCTTCCGTCTCCCTCGCTCTTCCCGGAGCTCCGCGGAGTGCTGGACTGCGTGTATAATCCGCTCAGGACAAGGCTGGTCCTGGCGGCACAGGCAGTGGGTATTCCAGCCGAAGGAGGCCTTATGATGCTGGTCGCTCAGGCCTTCAGGGCGCGCGAACTCTTCCGCCCTGACGAGGAGCTGCCTTCCGGCAAGGCGGAAGAAATTTACGTAAAGATACTCCGCAGCCGCCGCAACATAGTGCTCTGCGGTATGCCCGGGAGCGGAAAATCCACGGTGGGGCGCATCCTCGCTTCCCTTACAGGGCGCCGCGTGGTTGATACCGACGAAGCAGTGGTGCTTCAGGCCGGTATGGAGATACCGGAAATATTCGCCCGAGAGGGCGAGCAGGGCTTCCGCCGCAGGGAATCCGCCGCCATCGAGTCCGTCGCCCCTGAGCAGGGGCTTATAATCTCCGTGGGAGGAGGAGCGGTAATGTTCGAAGAGAATGTAAAGCGCCTGAAAATGAACGGACTTCTCGTGATGCTCGACCGCAGGCCTGAGCTTCTTGAAGTTGGCGGAGGCAGGCCGCTTTCCGCCGACCGTGCCGCCCTTGATGCGCTGTACCTCAAGCGTGTGCCCGTGTACAGGAAGGTTGCCGACGTGATAATTGAAAACAACGGTCCGCTGGAGGATGCGGCCGAAATAATAAAGCAATATGCTTGACAGGAATAAAGGCATAATGATAGTGGGCCTCGGCCTCATAGGCGGAAGCTACGCCCGCGGACTCAAGCAGGCAGGATACCGCGTGGGCGCTGTAACCCGCTCTGCCGATACCCTCGGATATGCTCTTGACAAAGGCTGGATAGACGAGGGGGCAACGAGCCTTGACGCCTCGTTTGCAGCTAATTACGATATCATCGTACTAGCCCTCTACCCCGGCGTTCTGCTAGAATGGCTCGCCGCCAACCGGCAGTTTTTTAAAAAGGGCACGCTCGTTACCGACGTCACCGGCATCAAATGCGCTGTGGTTTACAGGGCGCAGGAGATTCTGGGCCCCGGGATTGAGTTCATAGGGGCTCACCCTATGGCCGGTCGCGAGGTTTACGGCATACGCAATGCCGACAACGCCATCTTCAAGGGCGCAAACTATCTTGTTACCCCTACCCCGGCCAACACAACGGAGGCTGTCGAATGCTGCGAGGAACTGGGCCGCACGCTCGGATTCGGCCGCATTTCGAGGCTCAGCCCGGAAAAGCACGACGAGATGATAGGGTTCCTCAGCCAGCTTACCCACTGCATCGCCGTGGCGCTGATGACCTGCCGCGACACTTCCAACTTCCCGGAATACACGGGCGACTCGTTCCGCGACCTTACCCGCATAGCCCGCATCAACGCCGATATGTGGACCGAGCTTTTCCTTCAGAACCGCGAAGCCCTTCTGGAACAGACCGACCTTTTCATAGCCCAGATGCAGCGCATACGCGACGCCGTGGCTTCCGGCGACGCTCAGGCCCTCAAGCAATGGATGACGCTCTCGACCGAGCGCAGGACACTTTTTGACAAATGACCCGATTATGAATATGCAGTTCAAGCGCGAGCTCTTCAGCCCGCAGGAATTAAAGCAGATGTATCCCCTTACGTCGGAAGGAACGGAGCGCAAGGCAGACAATGACCGCCAGGTGCGTGAGGTCCTCGACGGCACCTCCGACCGCCTCCTGCTCATCATCGGCCCCTGCTCGGCCGACCGCGAGGATTCGGTAATCGATTATATCAGCCGCCTGCGCCCCCTGCAGGAGAAGGTTGCCGACAAGATACTCATCGTCCCCCGCATCTATACCAACAAACCCCGCACTACCGGAGCCGGATACAAGGGGATGCTCCACCAGCCCGACCCCATAGCCAGCCCCGACCTCTTCAAAGGCCTGGTTTCAATCCGCAGACTCCACCTGAGGGCCCTGCTCGAGACCGGGTTCTCCTGCGCAGACGAGATGCTGTATCCTGAGAACCACCACTTCCTCTCCGACCTCCTTTCGTACGTTGCGGTGGGAGCCCGGAGCGTCGAGAACCAGCAGCACAGGCTCGTGGCCAGCGGCCTCGACATTCCCGTGGGAATGAAGAACCCCACCGGGGGCGACCTCTCGGTGATGATGACCTCCATCAACGCGGCCCAGCACGGGCATTCCTTCATTTACCGCAACTGGGACGTGCAGAGCAAGGGCAACCCTTACGCTCACGCCATCCTGCGCGGCTATGTCGACAACCACGGCACCAGCCACCCCAACTATCATTACGAAGACCTGCGCCACCTGGCCGACCTTTACGAGGCAGGCAGCTATTCAAACCCCGCAGTCATAGTCGATTGCAACCATTCCAACTCCGGCAAGCAGTTCCTGCAGCAGGGCAGAATCGCCAAGGAAGTGCTCCACAGCGCCCGTGAGTGCGACACCGTGGGGAAAATCGTGAAAGGCCTGATGATAGAGTCCTATATCGAAGACGGAGCGCAGAAGTCGGGAGAGCACCTCTACGGGTGCTCCATCACCGACCCCTGCCTCGGCTGGGAAAAGACCGAACGCCTCGTCCTCGAACTTGCCTCGCTGCGCTAGCGGTTCAGCTCGTCGGCGCTCTTGATGAAGAGCGCTATCTCTTCGTCGGAGACGTGGTAGTTCTGCATCTCTCCGGAGAAGTAGCTGTCGTAGGCTGCCATATCCACGAATCCGTGTCCCGAGAGGTTGAAGAGTATGGTCTTCGCCTCTCCGCTTTCCTTGCATTTCAGGGCCTCCCTGACGGTGGCTGCTATGGCGTGGCAGGATTCGGGAGCAGGGATGATGCCCTCGGTGCGGGCAAAAAGAACTCCAGCCTTGAAAGAGTCGGTCTGCTCGATGTCAACGGCTTCCATAAATCCGTCCTTCATCAGCTGCGAGAGTATGACTCCGGCTCCGTGGTAGCGGAGACCGCCGGCGTGTATGGATGAGGGCTTGAAGCTGTGGCCGAGAGTGAACATAGGCAGCAGGGGAGTCATTCCGGCCTCGTCGCCGAAGTCGTATTCGAACTTTCCGCGGGTGAGCTTGGGGCAGGAGAAGGGCTCCGCAGCTATGAAGCGGGTTTTCTTCCCGTCCTGAATGTTGTGGCGCATGAAGGGGAAGGCTATGCCAGAGAAGTTGGAGCCGCCTCCGAAGCAGGCTATGACGACGTCTGGATATTCTCCGGCCATCTCCATCTGCTTCTCGGCCTCCAGGCCTATTACGGTCTGGTGCAGGCACACGTGGTTGAGCACGGAGCCCAGTGCATATTTGCAGTTGGGCGTGGTCATGGCCAGTTCGATGGCCTCGGAGATGGCGCAGCCCAGGGAACCGCGGTCGTTGGGATTGATGGTGAGGATGTCCTTACCGGCACGGGTACTCATAGAAGGGGAAGGGGTCACGGCAGCGCCGAAAGCCTGCATGATGCTGCGGCGGAAGGGCTTCTGCTCGTAGCTCACCTTTACCATATATACGGCGCAGTCAATGCCGAATTTCTTGGTGGCATAACTTAAAGCACCGCCCCACTGTCCGGCGCCCGTTTCCGTAGTCAGGTTGGTGATACCCTGCTCTTTGGCGTAATAAGCCTGCGCAATGGCGCTGTTCAGCTTATGACTGCCGGCCGGGGACACGGATTCGTTCTTGAAATAGATGTGGGCAGGGGTGCCGAGGGCCTTTTCCAGTTCGTAGGCGCGCACCAGCGGGGTGCAGCGGTAGGCGGCATACTGCTCCCGTACTTCCTCGGGGATGGGGATCCATTCATCGGTCTGGTTCAGTTCCTGATCGGCGCAGGCCTTACAGAAGATGGGATAAAGGTCTTCGGGTTTCAGGGGCTGTTTGGTGGCAGGGTGCAGGAAAGGCAGGGGCTTGTTGGGCATCACAGCCTGGATGTTGAAGTAATGGGTAGGAATCTCGCTCTCCGGGAGCATGTACTTTTTCTGTTTCATATCAGTATAAATTTTGTTTATTGTTTTCCTTCTTTTTGGTGGCCGGACGAAAACTTTTTTTACCCCACGAGGGGGAGCAAAAAAGTTTTGTCCGTCCCTAATTTACTTTCCAATATTTTTATTTCTCGTTTCTATATGTTAGTTCCAATTATATTTGTTCCTCTTTTTTAATAAAAATTTAGGCCCACTGTAAGTCAGCGGGCCTTTTCTATGCATATAACTACGGCGAAGCGACTTACAGGATTGAGCTGTAAGTGCGCCACCAGTTATTGTTGTTCTTTCTCATGCTGTTACAAAGATGAGCAATCGAAATGAAAAATCCAAATTATTTTTTAAAATTTTGAAAGAAGTGGTTCTGTCCACTGGGCCGATGCCGTAACGGTATTGGCTTCTGCCCAGGCGTTAAGAGCCGTGGCAACAAACAGCAGCACGATGAGGGCGGCCACGATGATGCCGATCACTTTGAGGCGGCCCTGCCACTGCTTGTTATTCCAGCCGATGGTCTGGAACATGCTCCAGAAGCCATGCTCCAGGTGCAGGAACAGGGCGATGAACCACACAATGTACAGGGCCACGACCCACCAGTTCTTAAAGGTGGCGATGAGCAGGTAATACGGATTCTCTGCCTCTGCGCCCATGAACTCCTGCAGCTGCATCTTGGCCCAGAAGTGGGTGAGATGGAAGCCCAGCAGGCCCAGGATGATGATGCCCAGGACGGCCATGTTCTTGGCGCTCCAGCTGTCGTTCTTAGCTTTGGAGGCTACTTCGTAACGCTTGAGACCACCGCGCTTCTTCACATTCTCGTAGCTGAGCCAGATACCATATAGGATATGGATAATAAAACCCAGGGCCAGGATGGGAACCATGATTTTGATGAAGGGAGAAGACATGAAGTCGCAGCCCAGCTGGAACCAGCCGTCCCCGTGGGTATAGGGGAATTCATC
>JAFSVP010000055.1 GCA_017444905.1 Bacteroidales bacterium | reverse complement strand
TATGCTGAGGCACAGCTCCTTGAACTTCTCGCGGTCTTCTGCCATCTCGATGCCTTCGAACGAGGTTCCGAGAATTTCCACTCCGCACTCTTCTAAAATGCCCTTGCGGGCCAGCTGCACGGCGAGGTTGAGGCCGGTCTGTCCTCCGAGGCCCGGGACGATGGCGTCGGGGCGCTCGTAGCGTATTATCTTTGCGATGTATTCGAGCTTGAGGGGCTCCATATACACCTTGTCGGCCATATGGGTGTCGGTCATTATGGTGGCCGGGTTTGAATTCACGAGGATTACCTTGTAGCCTTCCTCGCGGAGCGCCAGGCACGCCTGGGTGCCGGCATAGTCGAATTCGGCGGCCTGCCCGATCACGATGGGACCGGAGCCTATCACCATAACCTTCTTGATATCAGTTCTTTTAGGCATTTTTGTCTTCCTCCATCATTGAAATGAACTTGTCCAGCAGGTGGCGGTTGTCCTGGGGGCCGGGGGCGGCCTCGAGGTGGAACTGCACGCTGAATATGCGGTCCTCCTTGTTCTCGAACCCAACTATGTAGCCTTCGGGCACCGTGACGTGGGTGGGCGTGAGGCCCGTCCCTTCCACGCTGCGGAAGCAGTAGCTCTGGTTCATTACGGCCGTGTTGATGCGGCCGCCGTCGAGTTCGCGGACCGGATGGTCGCCGTGAATACCGCAGCCCATCCATTCAGCCTTTGCGCCGTAGGCTGTGCCTATGATTTCGTGTCCGAGGCCTATTCCGCAGATGGGCCTGCGCCCTTTCAGCTCTTCGAAGAGCTTTACGACCTCGGGCACGTCGGGGGCGCTGTCGGGGCCGTTGGAGAAGAGGATTCCGTCGGGGTTGAAGGCCATAATGCTGGCGGCGTCGGTGTTGTAGGGCACTATCGTAACGTTGCAGCCCCTGGCCGAAAGCATCCTCAGAATCGAGTGCTTGATGCCGCAGTCTACGGCCACGACGTTGTAGAGGTGGTTGGCCGTGCGGGTGAGCCAGCGCTTGCGGCAGCTTACGCGGGGTACGAGGCTCTGCCTTGCGGGCGCGGCGGCTATCAGCTTCAGGGCTTCTTCCACGGGCATTTCAGCCTCTACGATGGCTGCCCTGGGGCGGCCGGCGTCGCGTATTACCTTCGTAAGCTTGCGGGTGTCGGGGCCGCTGATGCAGGGGATGCCGTGTTCTTCAAGCTCCTCCTCGAGGGTGCGGGTGAAGCGGAAGTTGCTGGGCGTATCGCAGCACTCGCGCACCACGAGCCCCTCGACGAAGGGGACCCTGGACTCGAAATCTTCGTCGGTGATGCCGTAATTGCCTATGAGCGGATAAGTCATTACGACGATCTGCCCTGCGTAGGAAGGGTCGGAGAGAATCTCCTGATACCCTACGACGGAGGTGTTGAATACGATTTCGCAGACCTTGCGGCAGTCGGCTCCGAAGAGCGTGCCGTAGAATTCCATACCGTTTTCAAGCACAAGTTTTTTCTTTGGCCGAATCATATACTACTGAACCGTTAAATATAGTCTTGCGTATGGCTCCGCGCACCTGCATCCCCTCGAAAGGTGTCGAGCGCCCCTTGGATGCGAAGAGCGAGGAGTCTATGGTAAATAATGCATTCGTGTCGATGAGGGTGATGTCGGCCCTCTCGCCTTCGCGAAGGCCTCCTTTCAGGCCGAAGGCCATGCGGGGACCATCGGTAAGGGCCTCCAGAAGGCGCTGCATGGGGAGCCTGCCGCTGCATACGAGAGAGGTGTACAGCACCGGAAAGGCAGTTTCCAGCCCCACGATTCCCATTGCGCTGCCCTCGAGCCCGCGGCTTTTCTGCTCTGCGGTGTGGGGTGCGTGGTCGGTGGCCACTGCGTCGATGGTGCCGTCGGCGAGTCCTTCAATCAGGGCCTCGCGGTCGTCGGCGGTGCGCAGGGGCGGATTCATCTTGAAGCGCCCGTCTTCCTGCAGGTCGTCATTGCACAGGGTGAGGTAGTGGGGAGCGGTCTCGCAGCTCACTTTCACACCGCTGAGCTTTGCCTCCCTTATGAGTTCCACGCTGCGGCGCGTGGAGATGTGGCAGACGTGATAGCGGCAGCCTGTGGCTGCGGAGAGCTCGAGGTCGCGCTCTATCTGCTTCCATTCACTCTCTGAACATATGCCCCTGTGGCCGTGCGTGCGGCAGTAGGCTCCGTCGTGTATGTATCCTCCCCTGAGCAGGGAATTGTCTTCGCAGTGAGCTGCTATGATGACGCCTGCCTCAGCGGCCCGGCGCATCGCTTCCAGCATCATTCTTCCGTCCTGCACTCCGCTTCCGTCGTCGGAAAAAGCGACGCAGCAGCCCTTCAGTGCCTCGAAATCGACGGTCTCCAGCCCCTTCCTGCCTTTGGTGATGGAGCAATAGGGGAGTACTTCCACAAGAGCGTCGCGGCTGATGACAGCCTGCTCTGCGGCAAGGCTCTCCGGGCTGTCGGGCACCGGGCTGATGTTCGGCATTGCGCAAACTGTAGTGTAGCCTCCGCGTGCCGCTGCGGCAGTACCCGTGAGTATGGTTTCCTTCTCGGGGTTGCCGGGCTCGCGGAGGTGTACGTGCAGGTCGGTGAATCCGGAGCTTGCAAGAAGGCCGCCAGCGTCAATCACGGGGACGGACTCCGGGGCGGGGCAGGCGCTCGCGGATGCCGTTTCGGAATGGCAGCGGCTCCCGGCAGGGCTTATCGAAGCAATTCTGCCGTCAAGGACCAGGATGTCGGCCGTGCGGCCGGTGGCTCCTTCAAGTATTTTTGCGTTCCGTATGAGCAGGTCCCGCGTCATTGCAAAAAAAAAAGACAGCCTCGGCTGTCAATTTAAAATATATAGGTATAAACGAATCGCGCTCAGCGGCCTTGACCGTCATAGCAATGTCGATATGGTCAACTTGTATGCGCATTTGTACAAAGGTACGTAATCCTCAGCAGAAAAAAAAGTTTTTTTTTT
>JAFSVP010000054.1 GCA_017444905.1 Bacteroidales bacterium | reverse complement strand
TGCTTTTTTTTCTTACAGCGTCTTGCCGGTCTGTTTTTCCGCCGTCATCAGTCACGTAGCCCCTTCTACTACGCTCCTTCTTCCGTCGAAAAAACAACCTCGGCAAATCCGCAATAATAAAATTCGGCAACCATTTCAAAACAGTTTCTTGGACGGATACGTACCGGGCACGCCGGTGTATCCGTAATCCCAGAACAGGTACTCATAGCGGGTGGCTTCAACGTATGCTGAAGTCATCCGCTTTCTGGTTTCAGCATCGGCTGCGGCGGCATAGGAGTCGGCGAGCCTGAGCACCTCGTTTACGCCCGCAGTGAACTCATCGTTGCCGTACTCGCGTATCCACTCCTCGAAAGGGTTGCCCCCTACCTTCGCGGTACGAAGAATATACTGCCCCACCTCGTTGTACACCCACATGCAAGGCAGCATCGCCGCCAGGGCGATTTCTTTCGACCCCGTGGCGATGGCGGCCTGCGTATGGGCATTGTATTCAGCCGTAATAACCGAAGGCTCCACTACAGTATCGATGCCGAAGCGGGCAATCAGCAGTTCGTGCATAGCCTTCTCGCCTTCTATTCCGGCCTTTGCGAATTCGCGGAACATTTCACGGCTTTCAGGATTGTCGATAAGCTCGGCAAGCTCGAACATCTGCCTGCCGTAATTACCTATATACAACTCATCCTGAGCAAGATAGCGGTCAAAGCGGGCTGTGTCGAGCGTACCTGCCGCAAGCTCCTTTATGAAAGGATGGGCGATGATGTCGTCATAGATATCCTGCGCGGCGTCCCACGCCTCACGAGTCCAGGTCTTTTCCATAGTCATATTATTTATTGCGGCAGAAGCCCTTGAGTTTAACGTTCTGGCAGCCGGGATAGAACTTCAGGAACACGGTGCCGTGAGGAGCCACTTCCGACTCCCACCTGTCGGTCTGGCGCACCTTGGCGATATCTTCCTGTCGCCAGAGGTCGCGCACTGTCTGCTCTCCGATGAGGCCGAGCTTCACGGGCTGGAAGCCCATCTTGAGAGGCTCGCCGGTAAAGTTGAACATTGCCACGGCCATCGAACCGTCTTCGAGGGGTTTCACATATATTGCGTGCTTGTCGTCGCCCTCCTGGCGGGCGCCCTGAATGCCGAGGGCATCCTGATTGACGTCAATCACTTCCGAATTGCAGAGCAGGCTGAGGGTGAAGTCGTCGAGCTCGCCCATATCGCAGCCAATGAGCAGCGGGGAGGCAAGTATCGACCAGAGGGTAATGTGGGTGTACTGCTCGTCGGCGGTAAGCTTGGTCCAGTGTGTCTTGGGGCCCCAGCCCACCTTGCCTACCACCAGCATATCGGCGTCAGGCCAGTTGCCGGGGCACTTGAATCCGGCCCACTTGTCCTGTCCTTCGAAACCAATCTTGTAGATGCTGTCCCAGTTGTCGCGGATATCGCCGGTGGTGCGCCAGCATTCGGCATTCTTGCCGAGAGCCGGGCCCATAGCCAGTTTGGAGGAGTTGGAGATTGAATAGACGATATCGCGGCCGGTGGCAAGGAGCGCATCGCGCATGTCCCTGAGCCACCAGGGGTCAGTGGGGTTCCAGTCGTACTTGAGGTAATCCACGCCCCAGTCGGCCCACTGGCGGGCGTCCTGGCGGGCGAAGGAATACTCGCCGAAGAACCACAGCGAATCCCTCTTCATCTTGGAGCGGTCGAGCTTGAAGAACTCGTCAACTATTCCGTCCTCCACCATCTTGTACTTGCCGTCCGGGGAGTCGCAGGAAGTTCCGATATGAGCGGCGTAAGTAGCCACCCAGGGGCCGGAGTATATACCGAGTTTCAGACCGTTGGAATGCAGGAAATCAGCAAGTTCCTTCATGTCGGCGAACTTGGAGTTGGGCTGGATTGCATTGTACTTTCCACCCCTCAGGCCCTGCCAGCCGTCGTCGATATTGATATACGACCATCCGTAGTCGGCAAGCCCCTTTTCAAGCATCGCGCGGGCTGAAATCATAACCTTCTCCTGACTCACGGAGTTGCCCCAGCAGTTCCAGGAGTTCCACCCCATCGGAGGGGTTAGGGCGATGCGGTCGCCCACCTTCACCGTAAACTCGCGCTCGGTGCTGCCAAGGGCGTTCGTAGCGGTAAGCGTTACCTTGTATGTGCCGGCCTTTTTCACCTTGCCGGTAATGATTCCGGTGGAAGCATCCAGCTTGAGGCCCTTGGGCAGGCCCTTGGCGGCAAAACTCATAGGACGGACGCCGGTAGCCGGGATGCGGTACAGGAAATCCGCCCCCGGACGCACGCCGTACACCTTTGCGCCGTTGATGCGGGGGGTATCGGGAGCTTTCGGAGTAAGAATGTAAGCGGAGTTGTCAACTGTCTCGGGCTCCTGGGCCAGCGCAGGCATGGCGGCCGCCGAAATGAGCAGAAGCGCGGAAATAAGCGTTCGTTTCATATTTGTAAATTATTATTTGTTTTCAAAAGTCACTGCAATGCCCTTGGGTGTACCATCGTACGCAGCTATGGAATAATCCAGGCGAGATTCGAAATCCTCCCAGCGGCAGAAGCCTCCTTCAGACTCGACGCCCTTTAGCTTCAGCACGTAGCGCATCGGAGGATTGGAAACCCGCAGCTGCTCGGTATTGCGCAGCTGCTCCGAAGAGGCGTACACCATACTCAGGCGGGCATAATCCATCCCGCCCCTGGAATAGCGCTCTATGACCAGCTTTCCTCCGAGAGGAGTACGGCCCTCGATGGCGCCGGGGAGCACGTAATGCTCAGCCCCGATTGCGGCCAGCACGCTGGCTATTGTGGAATCGTGTCCGCAGAGGAAGGAGAACTTCCGGCCCTTGCGGGAGAACTCTCCCTTAATGAATTGCAGCATTGTATGATGCGTGTTAACAGCCATCGTCGGAGGCGACACCATAAGGTCTTCGTAAATATCCTTGATACGGGCGAGGGCGCACCATTCCTCAAAGCTGAGGTCGTGGCCGAATGCAGCCTTGCGGAGGTCCTTCTCTTCATAATACTGGAGTACGAGAGCATCGGATGGGGCTATGGCCTTGCGCAGAAGGCAGCGCATCGCAGGCTCCTTGCCTACCCTGTCCACCACCCTGATGGTATCGGAGGCGAAATGAATTCCTCCGTGTGCGGCACAGTAATCGGAATGCTCGTAGTCAAGAACTTTTTCAAGCACGCGGTAGTATCGCGCAAGGCTGTCTTCCATACCGCGCATTCCGGCAGGGCCGCCCATCGCCGCCCGCTCGCGGTTTACCTGGGCGATGAATTCCGGAGTGGCGGTGTCCATTACGGGAACGAAAAGAAGATCCAGTTCGTTCTTGTGATTCACGACTATATCGGCCTGCGGAAGCATCCCGGAGGCAAAGTAGCGGGCCGTGGCGACAGTACGCTGGAAGCAGTTGGAATAGAACAGCACTTCATCCTCGCCCGGAACCCAGTTGCGAGGGATGAAGCCTACGCCGGTAAGCCACTCGTTGAAGTACTGGCCCATAATGGTTTCCGCCACGCCGCCGTGAAGGGTGAGCTCGCTGGAATGCGCCGACCATTCGGTCCACTGCCCCTTGTGAGTAGTGAGGCTGTCCATCAGGGCGCGGTAGCTGTTGAGCGGAGTGCGTATATTGTGACGGCTGAGCACGAATACCTGCTTCAGCGTATAGCCCTGCTCCTCAGGATTTTGAGCTCGTGCAGGAGCGATAGAGGCAAAGGCTGCGGCAGCGGCAAGCGCCAGTGCCTTGAACTTCATTTTCATTTGATTATGCGGTAATAGTTTTCCTTGCGGGGTTTTACTGTCGGAGGGAAAGATGCCGGATATCCGAGGGCGAGGGCCCCGATGCCGATGAGCCCTTCGGGGAGTCCCATTTCACGCATCATCTCCTTGCCTTCGGGAGTCGAGAACATCTCGCGCTCGCGGTTAATCCAGCACGACCCCAGGCCCACAGCGTGGGCTGCCAGCATCATATTGCCGAGAACCAGAGCGCCGTCGTACAGAGAGTTGGGCCATACGGAAGGGTCGGAGCCGAACACCAGCACGTAGGTGGGAGCCCCGTAGAAGGGATCGGTGTCGTGACCCCATATTGCAGCGTTCATTGCGGAAATCTTCTTCAAGAGCTCCGGCTCCTGCACAGCCACAATCCAGGGGTCCTGGAGTCCCTTGCCCGTGGGTGCGAAGGTACCTGCCTCCAGCACTGCACGGAGCTCTTCATCCTTAATCTGTTCCGGCCTGTAGCGGCGTATGCTGCGCCTCTCGCGGAGGGCTTCGAGTACTGCGTTATCCATTGTATTCATTTATAAAATCTTGCATTTCAGATAGTTTGGAGCGGGCCGAAAGGAACAGCGCCCACTGGTTCCGGGCCCTTACAAGGTTGTGTCCGGGGTACGAGGTACGGTAATATACGTCGCCGTCGAGATAATCGGCAAGGAAGCGCACCGCCTGCATATACGGGAAGAGGCAGGCCGCGTATGGAAGATTCTCTTTCTCCGCAGGCGTGAGAAAGGTCGCAGCCTTGAGGTAGCCGGAAGCGAAAGGCCTGAAAACATCCATACAGAAATCTATTCCGGAGAACTCGGGGCTGTCTTCCGGCAGGGAGTTGGCCGCCGTACGGAGGAAATCGCCGAAATCGGAAAACACGAAGGAGGGCATCACGGTGTCGAGGTCGATTACGCAGAGGATGCCGCCCCCGGAGGCGTCGAAAAGGATATTGTTGAGTTTGGGGTCGCAGTGGCAGATGCGCTTGGGGAGCTTCCCCTCCCTGTGGAGGCGGCCGCAGAGGCTCATCTCATCGGCGTAGCGCAGTATGCCTTCCGCAAGCCCGGCTGCATCAATCTCCCCCGTGCGCCCTGCAGCGTCCCTGGCAAGCGAGCTGCGGAATCCCTCCAGCCTGAACTCTATGTCGTGGAAATGGGGGATGGTTTCGCCAAGCGTGGCGGGGAGGTCGGAGAGCTGCTCTTCGAAACCTCCGAAAGCAAGTCCGGCAGCCTCCGCTCCGGCCGCATCGAGAGCATCCCTGGTGACGCTGCCCCTGATGAACACCGACATCCGCCACCATCCTCCGTTTTCATCGCGGACGAAGCTGTTGCCGGAGCCGTCGGCGGCCTCCAGGAAGCGGAGCACCCGGCGGCCGGCATCTTCAACTCCGGCGGAAAGGAGTTTTGCCCTCAGATGGCCCGTCACTGCAGCAATATTGGACTGAAGAAGCGGGACGTAGCGGAACACGGAGTCGTTAATCCGCTGAAGCACATAATCTTCAGGCCCTGAAGACCGTACGAGGAAAGTGTCGTTGATAAGGCCCGAGCCGAGAGGCTCTACGCCCAGGGCCCTCCCCTCCATGAGGAAAAGCGAGGAGAGCGAAAGCAGCCGTCTTGAAGTAGCAGCGTCCATATTTGTCAAAAATAGTGATTTTTTCGTACCTTTGCAATATATGGAGACGACAGGCAAGGCAATTCTTCTTCTTCACTGCCCCGACAGGCAGGGTATCATCACCGAAGTGACTGGCTTCATCACCCGCAATCACGGCAATATCGTCTACCTCGACCAGTACGTCGATACCATCGAGAAAAGGCTTTTCATGCGTCTTGAATGGGAGCTTGCCGGCTTCGCCATACCAAGGCTTGAGATAAAGCGGGCCATCGACGCCGAGTTCGAGCACCGCTACGATATGTACACGGGCGTGTATTTCAGCGACGAGAAGCCCCGGATGGCCATTTTCGTAAGCAAGATGAGCCACTGCCTCTACGACCTTCTGGCCCGCTACCGCGCGGGCGAATGGGACGTCGACATTCCGTGCATCGTGAGCAATCACGAAGACCTCCGTTTCGTGGCGGCCCAGTTCGGCATCCCCTACCATGTATGGGAGGTGGCGCCCGACAAGTCGAACCTCGCCGAGGTCGAGCAGGCCGAGATGAAACTCCTCGAAAGCGAGCGCGTATCCTTCATCGTACTGGCCCGCTACATGCAAATCATAGGCGACAGGATGATAGAGCGCTACCCCCACAATATCATCAACATACACCATTCATTCCTGCCTGCGTTCGTCGGGGCGAAGCCCTACCACCAGGCATACGAGAGGGGCGTGAAGATTATCGGGGCCACCAGCCACTATGTAACCCGCGAGCTCGACGCAGGGCCCATCATAGAGCAGGACGTCGTGCGCATCAGCCACAATGACACGCCTCAGAGCCTCGTCCTCAAAGGGCGCGACCTCGAGAAGATAGTGCTCAGCCGCGCCGTATCCAAGCATATCGAAAGAAAAATACTCACATATAAGAACCGGACCATCGTGTTCGGATGATTCATACTATGGCCGACTGTCTTGAATCCCTGTTCGCCGGATATACCGGAGTCCGGCCGTCAGCAAAGACGGAACTTCCCTCGTCGGGGAGCAACCGCAGGTTCTTCAGGCTGCAGGAGGGCAACATATCACTCATCGGCGTACTCGGCACCAACGAAAAGGAGAACATGGCCTTCACCGCCCTGTCGGCGCATTTCCTCGAAAAGGGCCTGAACGTCCCCCGGGTGCTTGCCGTTTCCGACGACGGTCTGTGCTACCTCCAGGAAGACCTGGGCGACACTCTGCTCGACGACAAGCTCTCACAGGGCAGGGAGAACGGTCTGTACAACAGTTACGAGACTTCCCTCCTCTGCAAGACCATCGAAAAGCTGCCGGCCATCCAGTTCCGGGGCGCCGAAGGTCTCGACTGGAGCGTATGCTACCCCCAGCCCTCCTTCGACGGACGGACGATTGACTTCGACCTCAACTACTTCAAATACTGCTTCCTCAAGGCCACCGGTCTCGACTTCGACGAGGTGCGCCTCCAGGACGACTTCGAGCACTTCAGGGAGGACCTGCTGCAAGACGACGACAACACCTTCATGTACAGGGATTTCCAGGCACGCAACGTAATGCTGCGCGACGACGAGCCCTGGTTCATCGACTTCCAGGGAGGAAGGCGCGGCCCCATTTATTACGACGTGGCCTCCTTTATATCGCAGGCCCGTTCCCGCTACCCCGAAGACCTCAGGCAGGAGCTCGTTCGCACCTACCTCAGGGCTCTTCGCGGCTACAAGCAGGTGGACGAGGAGCATTTCAGGAGCAGGCTACGGCTCTTTATGCTCTTCCGCACCCTCCAGGTTCTCGGAGCCTACGGATTCAGGGGCTACTTCGAAAAGAAGCCCCACTTCCTCGCAAGCGTGCCTTACGCCATCGACAACCTGCGCACGCTGCTCCAGAACCCCTTCAGCGACTATCCCTACCTCAACGAGATGCTCGAGCGGCTCTCCGGAATGCCGCAGTTCGACGAAATCGTCCCCGACCGCAGGCTCGAAGTCCATATCTACAGCTTCGCCTACAAGAAGGGCATCCCCGCCGACAACAGCGGCAACGGAGGCGGATACGTCTTCGACTGCCGCAGCATCAACAATCCCGGCAAATACGAGCACTACAGGCAGTTTACCGGCCTCGACCCGGAGGTCATAAGCTTCCTTGAAGACGACGGCGAGGCCCTGCGCTTCCTCGAAAGCGTATACAGGCTTGTGGACGCCCATGTCACGCGTTTCATAGAGCGCAAGTTCACCCATTTGCAGGTCTGCTTCGGCTGCACCGGAGGCCGTCACCGCTCGGTTTACTGCGCCGAGCGGCTGGCAGCTCATCTTGCGGAGAAGTTCTCCATAAAGGTAAAGCTCACTCACCGTGAGATAAACATTGAAAAGAGGCTGTTCTGACATGGGCTCCGGGAATCTGAAGGCGATGGTATTTGCAGCAGGACTGGGCACGCGCCTGAAGCCCCTTACCGACACTATGCCCAAGGCCCTCGTACCGGTGCAGGGTGAGCCTATGCTCTCCCGAGTACTGCGTAAAATCGCCGCAGCCGGCTACTCGGAGGCCATCGTGAACGTGCATCACTTCGCATCCCAGGTAGTGGATTACCTGTCAGGCCGCGACTTCGGGATGACCATCCGCATATCCGACGAAAGCTCGCTGCTGCTCGATACCGGAGGCGGCCTTCTGGCAGCCCGCAGCTTCCTTGAAGACTGTACGGAACCTTTTCTGGTTCACAACGTAGATATTTTTTCCAATCTCGACCTGAAGGCCACCCGCCGGAGCCTCAACGCCGGGGCCGCAGCTACGCTCGTAGTGAGCGACAGGAAGACCAGCGGGCGCTATCTTCTGTTCGACGAGCAGATGCGCCTCGCGGGCTGGACCGACACCCGCACCGGCGAGGTACGCTCGCCCTATCCGGGGCTCAATCCGGCGGAATACATGAAGTTCGCCTTCTCCGGGATACATTTCGTATCGCCTTCGGCCTTCGGAGCGCTTGAGGATTATTCCAAAGAGCTAGGCAGCGCTGTATTCCCCATAATGGATTTTTACCTAAGCGCATGCGCATCTCTTCCCGTCTTCGGGCTCGCTCCCGACGGGCTCGAAGTCACCGACGCCGGCAAAATCGGAACAATTTCAAGTTTAACCATATGAAAAAGATTATCCTTATTGCAATGGCCGCCCTCTGCTTCGATGTCATTTCAGCAAACGGCCAGGTTTTTGAAAAAGGCGGAATCGAACTTACCGACTCCGACAAGAAAACCTCCGTTGACCTTCGCATCGGCTTCCCGATGAATTTCGCCTGGTCTACTCTCGTGCAGACCAACTACAAAAACGAATGGGCGGCAGCCGAGCTGGTGGAAAACGACTTCCTTAAACTCAACGTCGGCAAAAGCTTCACCTACGCATTCGATATGGTAGGCCTGAAAATCACCAACGCCAACAGCCCCGTCGAGTTCAGCCTCGCCGTACGCTGGACCTTCATGGATTTCGTGCTGAACCCCAATTACACTTTTGCCGGCGAGAACGGGTCATACCTCCCCGTGCCGGTAAAGATGCTTA
>JAFSVP010000053.1 GCA_017444905.1 Bacteroidales bacterium | reverse complement strand
CCCCCATTGCGGCGAACACGGAGTTCATCTGCTGCGAGCGGGTCTGCAGGAATCCTCCCGCGGCAAGGTCTTCTTCCACGCGCGCGCAGAGCTCGTCGCTGAGTTCCACTATCATTTCACCGGCCACGAGGGCGGAGTCGTCCCCGGCCGCCTGCTCCGGAGCAGAAGCCCCGTCAACGGAAACGGGCCCCGCTTCACGGCAGGAAGGAATAATGCAGGCGCAGAGCGCCATTATCAGTAAATATCTTTTCATTGCTGGCTGGAAAGGAAATCCACCACCGCGAGAAGCGACTGGGGATTGTTCCATTTAATCTTGTTGCTTTTCAGGAAGGCCTTGAAGGCGGCGGGGTCGCTCTTCTCGCCCACGTCGCGGCGGGTGGCGTACACCACCTTGCCCCCGGTACAGATGAAGTACTTGGTAATCAGGGGCAGGGTCTGGCCGTTGTCTTTGTTGGCCTTGAGTTCCATATGGTTCATGCTCACCCTGTTGTTGCCTATGCCTTCGAGCGAGCTGAGGGCCGTGGTGCCGAGGGTTGACGAAGACGAGCCGTAGGCTCCGCCGGTGGAGTTGAGCTTCACGACGTCAACCTCGTAAGACTGGGCCACGTAGCCGTTGTCGTTGCGGGCCACGACCTTCATGAGCTGACCGCCCACGGCGATGAAGTAATCCTTGCCAATCTGCACGGAATAAACCTCGGAGCGCGAAAGTTCGCGGATTTCATCGCCCTGGATGAAATGCAGGGTCGAGTGCAGTATGTGGACATTGTACTCGCCGGTCTTCTCCACTCCCTTGTCGGTAAGCAGCTTGCCGGGGGTGAATTCGGGATAAAGGTACGGCCAGGTGGTCGTGGGTTCGAATTCCTGTGCGCCTGCACAGAGGGCGGCGAGGAGCGCCGCGAAGATGAATACTATCCTTTTCATAACTATTCTTTTACGCATCTGACAGAATACGCGTCGGCACGCGAGCCGTTGGATACCGGCGAGAGCGTGAACGACCAGTTCTTGTTGTAATCCTGAATACTGAATGAGAGGGCGGTGGCCGTGGCCTTGTCGTCGGGGGCCGGGCTGGCGCAGTTGGTCCAATAGTTGCCCCAGATACCCACCACGCTACCCATAAGCATCGCATACTGGCCGTCGTAACGGGCGGCTGCGGGGAAATACGACATTACGCCCGCCGCCTTGTCGAGCCAGAACCACCATCCGCAGCTGTAGTCGGCAAGGGTATATACTCCGTCGCCGTTGAAGTCGACTACGGCCACCTCGGCCACGCCGCCAAGGTCCATGAACTCAAGCCCGTTCTCGGTGTCTCCCTGTGCCCAGGTATAACCTCCGCTCTCGGTAAAGCCTATGAAATCGGCTACGCAGGGAAGCATCCAGCCCTGAGGGCAGGGGTCATAGAACGACTTGGTGCCCCTGTTGACATACTTGCCGTCCGACTTTGAGAGCCCGTCGGGATTACCCCATAGCGCCACATTGCTTTCGGCGGGCTTTAGCCAGTCGCGGCAGGTGGAGAACTGGGCATTGTTGCTGAGGCAGGTCTCCGGATGGGCTATCGAGTATGCAAGAGTGTTGTTGGCAAGGTCGTAACGGCTGCTTGACTGAATCTTCACCGTATTGCCGCTAATGTCGTAAACGGGAATGTTGGTGGTATAGACGTCGGCCCCGGCCGCTACGGGCGTATGCGGGAAGGGGTCCTTCCTGCCCCACTGGTACAGCATTCCGTGCGAATCGGGGCTGGAGGGGGCGGTGCTGCGGGCACCGAGGTTCATATTCATCATCGTGCCGCCGCCAGCGCAGGACAGGGCCTCGGGCTGCACTTCAGGATACCAGATATGCCAGCTCCAGATTATCGCTCCGGAGGCGTCGGTCGCGGCTATCACGGCGCTGCCGGGGATGCGGGCGGCGGTGAAGCTTATGAAGCCATCGCTCAGCGACAACTCGCTTATCATCCCCCTGCGGGTCTGCCACACGAGCTTCACTCCTGCGGGAGCAAGCGTTCCGGGGGCGGAAAGGCCTGAAGAAGCCTTGCCGTTGCCCTTCACCGTGGCGTCAAATGTATATACTCCCCTGTGGCTTATAAGATAGCAGTTGGAAGAGCCTTCAGTGCTGAGGCATTCGGTGTCATAATGCACCTCGCGGGCGGCCTGGACTACTCGTATATCCTTGAAAGCGCGCGCGTTCTCCTTGTCGGGAGCGTATATGCGGAGGCGGACGGCGCGCTCGGCCTCGTCGGGATTCTCTTCTGCAGTGACGAGAACGGCGCTGCCGGATACGGTGAAGGAGAGCCAGCCTCCTCCTTCAATCTTCTCGCAAATCCAGGAGGCAAGGTTGGTGCTCACTCCGACTTCGGCTGAAGAGGCCTCCCAGGGCAGTTGAACGAGCGTCTCTGCCACTATCTCGGGGTCTTCGCCCCGGCCCTGCTGCGTGACTTTGAGAGAAAAAGACAGGGCGTCTTCTCCTTTGGCGGGAGAATAGAACCATAGCTCTGCGCTGCGAGGCTCCACCGCGGTGTTGGCGCTCACGGAAAGCATCAGCGAGGCTCCGCTCCTCCCCTTCTCGGTAATCCAGGAGGCGTCTCCCTTGTCGTAAGTCCATTCGCTGCAGTTGGTACGGATATGCAGGCTCAACATCACGGGAGAGTCGGAAAGCAGGTATTCACTTTCACCCTCAAGCTCGAAATAAGGCAGCTCCTTCCGGCACGAAGCCAGAGGAAGGACGAGCAAAAAAGCTATCACGATATTTAATATCCTACGCATAACTGCACAATAGCGTTAATTTACAAATATAGTAATTATACAAATAAAACAAAACCCCGGAAGGTTCAACTTCCGGGGTTAAGTCATATAACAATGTCAGCTTCTTACTTGCTGAAGTGCATTACAGAGTAGATCGGAAGAGCGT
>JAFSVP010000052.1 GCA_017444905.1 Bacteroidales bacterium | reverse complement strand
CGCGCATCAGCAGGGTCTTCACCAATACGCGGGCGAGGCCCCTCATGTCGATGCCGGAATGCTTGTAGAAGCGGGAGTCCTCGGTGGCTACGGCCGCCTGCACCAGGCTCTCGGACAGCTCGTCATAAGATACATAGGTACGGTTTTCTATGTGGAAGGTGGTCAGTACCTCTCCGTCTTCGGCAAGGACGAGGGTCGCCAGCTTGTTGTCGGGGTGCTCGAGCTCTTCGAAAGAGGGTATCCTGGCAAACAGCCCGACCAGGAGCAGTAGTATGATAATCAGTGCGAAAGGTGCTGTAAGCAACACCCAGAACCATATGGTGATCTTGCGTTTAGTCTTGTCGGTCATACCAGTCGTTGAAAACACAAAAATACTATTTAATTGCAAAAAAATCAAAACGCCTTCGTAACTTTGCACGCGGATACGATGCGCGTATGGAAAAGAATTTAGTGATAGTGGAGTCGCCCACCAAGGCGAAAACGATACAGAATTATCTGGGAGATGGTTTCCTCGTGAAGTCCAGCTTCGGACACATAAGGGACCTGCAGGAAAAGAGCCTGAGCATAGACATCGCCGGCGGATTCAGGCCGGAGTATGTCATCCCCGCCGACAAGAAGGGGCTCGTGGCTGAGCTGAAGAAGCTCGCCGGACAGTCGCCGGTAGTGTGGCTGGCTTCCGATGAGGACCGCGAGGGGGAGGCCATTTCCTGGCATCTTTCCGAAACCCTGGGGCTCGAACCCGCGAAGACGCGCCGCATCGTCTTCCACGAGATTACGAAGACGGCCATAATGAATGCGGTGGAGAATCCCCGCACCATCGACATGGACCTCGTGAACGCCCAGCAGGCCCGCCGCGTGCTCGACCGCCTCGTGGGCTTCGAACTCTCTCCGGTGCTGTGGCGTAAAATCCAGAAGGGGCTTTCCGCCGGCCGCGTGCAGTCGGTGGTGCTCCGCCTCGTGGTGGACCGCGAGCGCGAGATAGCCGCCTTCGAGGCGGAGCCTTTCTACCGCGTGGAAGCAGTGTTCAGCGTCGGCGGAGTGAAGGTCAAAGGCTTGCTGGACAGGAAGTTCGACAATGTCGAAGATGCCCGGGCCTTCCTTCTTGCCTGCGTCGGTGCAAGTTACACGGTGGAAAAGATTGAAAGCAAGGAGGTTTTCCACAAACGCTCGGCTCCATTCACCACTTCGACGCTCCAGCAGGAGGCGGCCCGCAGGCTCCACCTGCCCGCAAGCGCCACTATGCGCCTTGCCCAGGCCCTGTACGAGAGGGGACTCATCACCTATATGCGTACCGATTCCACTAACCTGTCGGCCCTTGCGCTTGGGAGCATAAAGAAGTTCATCATCGAGAATTTCGGCGCCGAATATTCCAGCCCCCACCAGTACCAGACGCATTCCAAGGGCGCCCAGGAGGCCCACGAGGCAATACGCCCCACCTTCGTCGCCAATACCGACATAGAGGGCAGCGCCCAGGAGAAGAAGCTTTACCAGCTGATATGGAAGCGTACCGTCGCCTCGCAGATGGCGGAGGCGCGACTGCTTGCAACTTCCGTCACGGTGGCGATAGACCGCAGGCCCGAGAAATACGGGCTGCAGGCCCGTCAGGTGCTGTTCGACGGCTTCCTTAAGGTTTACAGCGAAGGCGCCGACGACGAAGATCAGGAAGGTGTGCCCCAGGCCGTCCTGCCCGGACTGAAGGAGGGTGACGTCCTTGAAGAGAAGGGCGTGCTGGCCGAATGCAAATACACCCAGGCCCCGTTCAGGTATTCCGAGCAGACGCTCATAAAGAAGATGGAAGAAATCGGAATAGGCCGCCCGTCCACCTACGCTCCCACCATCACCACCCTCACCAAGGGCCGCGGCTATCTCGTGAAGGGCGACAAGGATGGGCGCTCCGTACAGGTGCGGAACCTCAGGCTTGAAGGCGGCGCAGTGAGCGAAGAAGTCAGGACGGTTACCGTTGGAGCCGATAGGGGAAAGCTTCTCCCGACCGATGTGGGTATGCTTGTAACTGATTATCTTACAGAGAATTTCTCTGATATAATGGATTACGACTTCACGGCCAACGTAGAGAAGGATTTCGACCTTGTGGCCGACGGCAAGAAGGAGTGGACCGGCGTAATCGCCGACTTCTACGGAGGCTTCCACGGCAGGATAGACGCGGTCCTGAACGACAGGCACTTCAGTCGCATAGAGCGCGAAATAGGCATAGACCCTTCCGACGGGCAGATGATTACCGCCCGCCTCGGGCAGTTCGGACCATTCGTACAGAAGGGCGAGGGCGACTCCCGCCAGACGGCAAGTCTCGACAAGGGTCAGATTATCGAGAGCCTTACCCTGGAAGAGGCGGTGAAGCTCTTCAGCCTGCCCCGTGTGATAGGTGAGGTGGAAGGAGAGAAGGTCGTGGCGATGAAGGGCCGTTACGGCCCGTACATCAAGTTCGGCGGGCGCAACATTTCGCTCCCCCGTGGCAAGGACCCTTTGAAAATCAGCCTGAAAGATTGCCTGCCGCTGCTGAGTGCAGCGCCCAAGTCAGGGGCCGCCGCTCAGCCGGAGCCCCTTCACGAGTGGACGGGCAGCGGCATAAGCGTGCTGAACGGTCGCTACGGGGCCTATATCAAGTACGACGGAAAGAATTACCGCATCCCGGCGGACAGGGACGCTGCCTCGCTCACTGAAGAGCAGTGCCTCGAGATAGTCCGCAGCAGCGAACCTTCGGCGCGCAAGTCACGTCGCTTCGTAAGGAAGAAATAGACTCCCTGCCGGGCCGGACGCTTTTTCAGGGGCGCTGCAGCGAAAGCAGCGCCTTTGCTATTTCAAGGTCTTCCGGAGTGGTAATTTTGATGTTGGTGCGCTCGCCGGGATAGATTTCTATGGGTATTCCGGCGCTTTCGGCTACGGAGGCGTCGTCGGTGAAGGCTGTGTCGTAGGCCCTCCGGTATGCCGTCCTGAGTTTCTCCGACCAGAACATCTGCGGGGTCTGCACCGACAGCAGTTTCCCCCGGTCGGGGGCCGGGCTTCCGTCGGTTGAGCGCAGCGTGTCGGTTACGGGAGTGGCAGGAATCAGGGCGGGTACGTACTGCGCTCTCCGGGCCATCCCGCTTATCATCTCAGGGCTGGCAAGTGGCCTCACTCCATCGTGTATGGAGGCTATCGCCCCGTCGGGAATCTTTTCGAGGGCGTTGCGCACCGAGTGGAAGCGCGTAAGCCCGCCACTGACGAGAGTCTGCGAGAAAACGGCGTCACCCTTGTGGCAGAGCTCCCTCCAGAATTCCGTCCAGGCCTGGGGAAGCACCGTTATCACGCGGGCCCCGGGCACGGCTCCGAGAAAACGCTCAATAGTGAGCCGGAGTATGGGAATGCCCTCAATTTCAATGAATTGCTTCGGAAGTTCGGAGCCCATCCTGGCTCCGCTTCCTCCGGCTACGAACACTGCGTAAAAGGGTCTTGGCATTTCGTGACGGCTTGTTTGATTCTTCTTGGAAAATTTAGACAAAAGTAACATTATTCTTCCAAAAATTCTCTATTTTTGCAAGTACATCAATACTCTCTTTCGAAATGGCTTTTTCTTTTTTAAATCAGGAACTGGCAATAGATTTGGGAACCGCCAACACCGTTATCTACCAGAACGGCAAGATAGTGCTCGACGAACCCAGTATTGTTGCGGTCGACAATCATAGCGGGGAATGTATGGCTATAGGCTCGAGGGCCAAGCTGATGCACGAGAAGAGCAACCCCGGCATACGCACCATCCGCCCTCTCAAAGACGGCGTAATCGCAGACTTCAAGGCTGCCGAGATGATGATACGCGGCTTCATCCGCCAGGTCAACGCCCGGCATCACAGCATCTTCCAGCCCAACATCAAGGTTGTGGTGGGCATCCCTTCCGGCTCCACGGAGGTGGAAATCAGGGCCGTGCGCGACTCCACCGAGCACGCCGGCGGGCGCGACGTCTATCTCATCTACGAGCCTATGGCCTCGGCTCTCGGAATCGGCCTCAACGTCGAGGAGCCCGAGGGCAACATGGTGGTTGACATAGGCGGCGGCACCACCGAAATCGCAGTCATCTCGCTGGGCGGCCTGGTGTTCCAGGACAGCATCCGCACCGCGGGCGACGTGTTTACCGCCGACATCCAGCAGTACCTCCGCCAGCAGCACAATATCAGGGTGGGCGAGATTACCGCCGAGAAAATCAAGATTGCCGTGGGCGCCGTCCTGCCCGAGCTCGACGAGGAGCCCGAACCTTTCGTGGTGCGCGGCCCGAACCTTATGACGGCCCATCCCGTCGAGGCCGCCATCACCTACCAGGAGGTGGCGCACTGCCTCGACAAGTCGATTGCCAAAATCGAGACTTCCATACTCCACGTGCTTGAGAACACTCCGCCGGAGCTTTATTCCGACATAGTTGACAAGGGTATCTACCTTTCCGGCGGCGGCGCCCAGCTGCGAGGCCTCGCCAAGAGGTTCACCGACAAGGTCAACATTCAGTTCCACGTGTGCGACGACCCGCTTCACGCGGTGGCCCGCGGCACCTGCGAAGCTCTCAAGAACACCGACCGCTACTCTTTCCTGATGAGGTAGCGCGGAATGTCGGCGAGGAGGGGTTTCTTGGCCGGTCTGATACCGGTGGCGGTCTTCCTGCTTCTGGAGGCGCTGTCGCTGTGGATGCTCGGCAAGTCGGCCCCCCTGCAGGATATCTGGCTCAACCGCATCAGCCACAACGTGATGGCCCATACATGGGGCCGTACCGAGACGATACGCGCTTACTTTTCGCTGCGCGAGCAGAACGAGATTCTCTCCGGCAAGAACTTCGGCCTCTTCAAGGAGCTGGAGCGTTACAAGGCACTTACCCGCCAGTACGAGGCGGCGCTCAGGCTTGACACTGCCTCGCTCCGCCCCGGCTTCAACTATATGGCAGCCGAGGTTACTGCCCTCGGGCGCAACAGCAGGCACGACTATATCATCCTCGACAAGGGCTCGCGCGACGGTGTGGTGCCCAACAGTTCCATCATCACTCCTTCGGGCGTGGTGGGGATGGTGTTCTCGGTGGATGAGGATTATTCCTACGGCCTCACCCTGCTGAACCCTCAGATAACCGTCAGCGCCCGTATCGGGCGGGGCGGGGTGGTAGCCCCCCTGTGCTGGGACGGGAGCGACAGGAACAGGGTGATACTTAAAGATATACCTCTGCATCTGGCCGTTACGCCGGGCGATACCGTGATGACGAGCGGGCTTTCCGCAGTGTATCCGGCAGACATTCCGATAGGAGTGGTCGAAGGCTCGCGGCTCATCGACGGCGCCGCAGGCGTGGTGGACGTAAAGCTGTTCGAAGATTTCTCTTCGCTCAGGTATGTGATAATTGCGCAGAATCCGGGCCGCGCCGCGGTCGAAAAGCTTGAGGAGGGCGACGAATGAGCCGGTACCGCTTTCTGATATTGTACATCGCGCTGATGATGGTACAGGTCGTGCTGAACGTGTTCTTCGACCTGTCCGGAGTCGTCACTCTTTCGCTTCTGCCGGTCCTCGTGCTGCTGCTGCCCGTAAGCTTCGGGAGGGTGGCCCTGATGCTGATAGCCTTTGCCACCGGATTCGTGGTGGATTTCTTCTCCACCGGCCTCTTGGGGCTTTCTTCAGTGGCTCTCGTGCCGGTGGCGCTGCTGCGCCGTGAGACGGCTTCGCTGGTATTCGGAAGGGAGTTGTTCATCCGTGGTGATGAAATCTCTTACAAGCGTTTCGGCGTGATGAAAACGGCCCTTGCCGCACTCCTTTCCAATCTCGTGTTCTTCGCGGTTTTCGTTCCCTTCGACAACGCCGGCATCGACGGATTCTGGCGGTGCCTGCTGAGAGTGGTGCTGTCGGCCCTTGCGAGCACCGTTGCGGCCGTTTTCGCAGTCCGTTTGAAAGAAAGATAGACGATGGAGAACTCCCGCGCCTTAAAGCTGCTTATCGGCCTCGGAGTCGCGCTGCTCATACTTCTGGGCCGCCTCTTCTACGTGCAGATTGTGAACGACAGCTACAAGACCGACGCCTCCAACAACTCGATGCGCCGCGAAACCATCTTCCCTCCCCGGGGCGTAATCTACGACCGCAACGGCAAACTGCTGGTGGGCAACAAGATGTGCTACGACATAATGGTGACTCCGAGGGAGGTGAAGGCCTTCGACACCCTGGCGCTGGCCGCCGTGCTCGACACCACGGCCGACTTCGTGCGCGAGAAGATGAAACACTACCGCACCTACCGCTCCAAAATCGGCTATCAGACGCTTACCTTCCTAAAGCAGGTGAGCGCCGAGACCTATCTCAACTTCGCCGAGCAGCAGTTCCGCTTTCCGGGCTTCGGGAGCCAGCTTCGCAGCATAAGGGAGTACCCCTTCAACGCCGGCGGCAACCTTCTGGGCTATATTTCCGAGGTTGACGCCGACTATCTTGCAAATCATCCCGATTACCGCGCGGGCGACTACTACGGCCGCACGGGGCTCGAGGCGGCGAGGGAGGAAGACCTTCGCGGGAGCAAGGGCTGGCACATTTACCTGCACGATTCGCGCGGCCGGCAGAAGAGCCCATACCGCAACGGCGAGGCCGACGTCGACGCCGTTCCGGGCAAAGACATAGTCACCACCATCGACGCCTACCTCCAGCAGTACGGGCAGGCGCTGATGGAGGGCAAGAAGGGGAGCGTAGTGGCCATAGAACCCTCTACCGGCGAGATACTTGCGATGGTTTCCAGCCCCGGCATCGACGTGGACGTGCTCGCCGACTTCGGACGGCACTACACGCGGCTCTCGGGCAACAAGCACAAGCCCCTCTACAACCGCACGGTGTCGGCCTCGTACCCTCCCGGTTCCGTCTTCAAGCTGGTAAACGGCCTCATAGGTATGCAGGACGGGGTTCTGAAGCCTTCTATGGAGTATCCCTGCCACGACGGCTACACCTACACTTCCAGCGGCCGCAAACTCGGCTGCCACTCGCACCGCTCGCCCCTGAATTTCGAAGATGCGGTGATGATGTCGTGCAACGGCTATTTCTGCTACGTTCTCAAGTCGATACTAGAAAATCCCGCCTACGACAACACCGGTGACGCTTTCCGCCACTGGCGGGAGATGGTGATGAGCTTCGGCTTCGGGCACAGGCTGGGGAGCGACTTCCCCTCCGAGCTGAGCGGCAACATCCCCTCGGCCGAGTTCTACGACAAGCGCTACGGCAAGGGCCACTGGCGCTTTCAGACCGTAGTCTCGCTCTCGATAGGCCAGGGTGAGATTCTTACGACCCCCCTGCAGATTGCGAACCTTGCCGCCATAATGGCCAACCGCGGCTACTATTACATTCCCCACGTGGTCAAGGCTTCGGAAGGGGTGGAGATAGACAGCCGCTACTACGAGAAGCAATATACCCTCGTGGACCCCAAATATTTCCCTTCTGCCGTCCACGGTATGTGGAAGGCTGTCAACGCCCTCGGAGAGGGAGGTACGGCGAATGTCGGACACGTTCCGGGGCTGGATATCTGCGGCAAGACCGGCACCGCCCAGAATCCCCACGGGGCCGACAACTCGGTGTTCATCTGCTTTGCTCCTATGGACAACCCGAAGATAGCCGTTGCGGCGTATATAGAGAATGCCGGATTCGGGGCCAGCTGGGCCTGCCCCATCGCCACGCTGATGGTCGAGCGCTATCTCGACGGCAGTATAAGCGAGGCCCGCAAGGGGCTTGAAACCAGAGTGTTGAACTCAAGACTGATAAGATGATGGCGAAACAGACACCGGACAGGGGACTTCGCAAATCGCTCGACTGGAGAATCATAGCCTGCTATCTGGCCATTATGCTCTTCGGCTGGCTGAATATCTATGCCGCGGTGCGTTCGGCTGAGCCTTCGTCAATCTTCGACTTCAGCTGCAACAGCGGCAAGCAGGCCCTGTGGATAGCCGGTGCGCTGCTTATCGACGTGCTCGTGCTATTTATCCTGAAGGCCTATTTCTGGGAGAGCGTGTGCCGCCCGGCCTATGCCGTAGTGATGCTGCTGCTGGTGCTGGTCATCTTTATGAGCAGCAACGTGAAAGGCTCGCACTCGTGGTTCTCGCTGGGCCCCGTGAACTTCCAGCCGGCCGAGCTCTCGAAGATTACGACTTCGCTCCTGCTGGCCTCGATAATGAGCAAGCCGGGCTTCAGCCTGGCGAGCCGCAAGGGGTTCTGGACGGTGGCCATTACCATTATCATCCCGATGCTGATAATAGTGGCCGAGAGCGAGACCGGCTCGGCCCTCGTGTACGTGGGATCCATTTTCGTGCTTTACCGCGAGGGGCTTTCGGGCTGGTGGCTCGCCCTGCTCGGGATGGCCATCCTGCTGTTCATCGTTACGCTGAAGACTCGCTGGTGGGTGTCGCTCATTCTGGTGGCTGCGCTTGGAGGCTTTTATCTCGTGCATTATCTTCGCCGGACGGGTTCGGTGAGGCTTCGAAGGGCCGTGCTCCTCAGGGGCATTGCAGGCATTGCGGCGGGAGTGGCTATGATTTTCGCCACCGACTTCATCTTCAGCCGCGTGCTGCAGGACCACCAGCGGGGGCGCATCGAGGTGCTTCTGGGTATGAAGGAAGACCCCATGGGGCTCGGTTACAACGTCCACCAGTCGCTCATTGCCATCGGTTCCGGAGGCGCGTTCGGCAAGGGCTACCTGCAGGGGACCCAGACCACCTTCGGCTTCGTGCCCGAGCAGAGCACCGACTTTATCTTCTGTACCGTAGGAGAGGAGTGGGGCTTTGCGGGCAGCTTGCTGGTGCTCGCCCTGTACGGGCTTCTCATCTTTTTCATCATTTCCGATGCCGAGAAAGCGCGTAACTCCTTCACCCGCATCTACGGCTACTGCGTGGCAGCCTGCCTGTCGATGCATCTCTTTATAAATATAGGGATGACCGTGGGCCTGATGCCGGTAATCGGCATCCCGCTGCCGCTTTTCAGCTACGGAGGCTCGTCGCTATGGACGTTCTCGGCGATGATTTTCATCTTCATCGCCCTGGACCGTCAGGAGAAAAAGTATTTCTGACAGAGCCTTGGCTGACGGCTCTTGTCAGCGGGCAAGTCTGGCAAGGGCGGCGTCCAGCAGCGCTCCGAGGTCGTCGCCGGTGGAGTAGAGAACGGTGTTGATGCCAAGTTTTGCGGCCGCATCGAGGTTGGCCTGCGAGTCGTCGACGAAAAGAATCTCTCCGGGTGCGTGCCCGCTCTCTTCGATTGCCTTGAGATAAATGGCCTCCGAGGGCTTCAGGAGGTGCATTTCGTAGGAGAGGAAGAGCTTCTTGAAACTGCTGTCGAGGGGCAGGCCCGCTTCTTCGAAGAGGGGGCGGAGGACCGACATCGACACGGCGTTGTTGTTGCTGAGAAGGAAAAGCTCGTATTCCCCTGAAAGCCTGCGAACGCAGTTTATGGACTTGGGAGAAGGCTCGCTGAAGAACTGCCGCTGGCAATACAGGATGGTTTCGACGGTGGTGCCGGGTTTGCAGAGGCTCAGGCACTCCTTCATATAGCCGTCGTAGTCGAGAGTGCCGTTCTCGGCGTCGTTGAGAAAGCCCCGCTGGTGCCAGGGGTCGAGGATGGAACGGATTTGCTTCAGGCCCGCCACGTTGTAGAATGCGTCGGCGCATCTGTCGAGATAGAGGTCGATGAGGACCCCTCCCATATCAAAAAATATCGCTTTGACCATAATTGCATCGGCAAAGATAAAGATTTTAATTAACTTTGCACCCGAGGCGCCGCGAGGTCCGTCACGCCTTGGTGGTGAAATGTTAGACACGAGGGACTTAAAATCCCTTGGCCCGAAACGGCCGTGCG
>JAFSVP010000008.1 GCA_017444905.1 Bacteroidales bacterium | reverse complement strand
GTGGGCATAGTATCCGGTTACCTGATATCCCCAGGAACCGTCAAAGGGATGTTCCGCAATTCCCATCAGTTCCACATGGGTATATCCCATGTCTTTTACATAATCTACCAGGGACTTTGCAAAATATTCATAGTCGTAAAATCCTTCGGGATTTTCCTCCGAATAAGGATGCTTCTTCCAGGAACCCGGATGCACTTCATAAATCGACATGGCAGAGGTTTTTACATTGAAGTTTTTCCTCTTTTCCATCCAAAGGCTGTCCTTCCATTCATAGTCGGTAATTTCCGCAATTCTGGACGCTGTTCCCGGACGCTGTTCCGCATAAAAAGCATAGGGATCTGCCTTATACAGACGTTCTCCCTTCTGACTGATAATACAGTATTTATACAATTGCCCTTCCTTTGCTTCCGGCACAAACAATTCATAGACGCCGCCTTCGGATATCCTTTTCATAATATCCCGACTCTCTTCCCATCCGTTAAATTCTCCAATGACGGAAATTTCTTTTGCATTGGGAGCCCATACTGTAAACCATACTCACCCTCTCCGAGGGCTGGAGCGGAAGCAGGGTGACGTTGGAAACAGGGCCCGAAAGGATGCGTTCCCTTATTTCCGCTTCCGTGCCTCCCGTTCCGAATATCACGAACTGAATATCCGGCAGCTTTTCAGCAACATCGAGAACTATGCCCGTATTCTGGGCGTTGCCGAGGTTCCCTGCATAAACCACGGTGAACTTCCCCGGGTCAAGCCCGAATTCCTCAAAAAGAGGATTCTCATTCCTCGCTACGGGCTTCACAGAGGCCGTGTCAACCCAGTTATACACCACCTCTATCTTTTCTTCCGGGACACCCTTGGCAACAAGGTTCTTCTTGATATCCTGCGAGATAGCTATTATCCTGTCGGAAGACTTGTAAGTAATGGCCGACACGACGTTTCCTATCTTCCACAGCGGGCCGCCCTTACGTGCAAGACCGGCGCCGACAAGCGAGTCGGGGAACACGTCGTGAACGTTGTAAACCACCTTCTTGCGCCGCAGCAGCCTCACGAGCGGCAGTTTCAGCCCCTGGATGGGCGGCGTGCTGTCGATGAAAACCACGTCGTATTTTTCCCACAGGAGGAAATGCAGCTGTTTGCATTCGCAGAGAAAATACCTGAAGGCCCTCTGCAGCGGATTTCTCCCCTCCCTGAACATACGGAAGCGGTGAATCCTGACAAATCCGCCGCAGCGCTGCTCGTCACGCGTCCACACTGCATCCGGCGGAACGTTCCTCGTGGGCTCCGGCACCATCAGCAGCGACTCCTCTCCAGCCTCCGCCAGTGCATCCATCACGTCGTCAACTACATAGATGCCGGCGCAACGCTCCGGATGATAGTAAGCAAACGGAAATATGACTCTCATTTCAAAACAACTTCACGGATGCGTTCTCCCATTTCTTCGATGTCGTCGTAGCTATAACGCTGGTCGATGGGGACGGCAAGCATAGTTTCTTCCATCCGGCCGGCTACCGGGCAGACCTCCCGCTTGCGCTCCGACAAAGGCCACAGCAGCTGGCAGTACACGCCCTTTCCGGCAAGCGCAGACTGAAGCTCATCGCGATTCCCGCAGATTACCGGCATCATAAAGGGAGCCTGATCGTCAGCGGAAGGTGCAAACAGCGGCCTCATTGCCTCGGACTCCGGAACAAGCCCGTACAAATGTCTGTAATTGCTTTGCCTTGCAATCCTAACTGAATCCGTAAGGGTGTTACGCAACACCGACTCCGAAAACTCCGAAATCGCGTACAGGCCTCCGTTCTCCTTTATATCAGCTCCGGCCTCGGCCTGCAGGTTCCTGAACGCCTGCTTTTCATCGGCGTCTGCCGTATAGAAGTAATTGTTCTTCAATATCCCCGCCTCCTTGTGAAGGAGAGAGAAACGGGTATCCTGCACCTCAAGTCCGGCCTTGTCGATGGAGCGCACGGAATACAGCACCCCTCCGTCGGGCATTCCAAGAGATTTGCGAATGCTTGCGCAGTAGTAATCGACGAGCGAATCAAAAACAGAATCAAAGGCGAAAAGGCAGTGTGTAAAATCCTCTATAACAATTATTTCCGGAATAATCCCCTTAGCAAGGCGCACGGCTTCGTCTACAGGGGCAAAGCCGAAGTAATTCATCACAAGAAGCGCTTTCGGCCTGAGCGAACGAATCCTCCCTTCAAGATAATCCAGGTCAACCGTCAAATCTGAGTTAAGCCGGTAGTATTCAATCTTCCAGCCCGCCTCCTCGAAGGGATAATCCATCGACCAGCAGCTGTATGCGGGCATAAGCAGAAGGCCGGGGCCCTCGGTGCGGGCCGCAAGCGAAAGAGCTTCCCTCCCCGAACGCGTATAGGCAAAGTCGGCAAAACAGCCTTCGATACCGCTGAAATAAGTATCGGCGCCGTAACTAATGTGGAACTCACTTCCGAACTCTCTCATCAGGCGTCTTTTCTATTAATGTTTTCACGGAGGAGGACGGTACGGAAAGTCCTCAGTACGATTTTTACGTCCATTCCGAAGGACTCGTGCTTCGCGTAGTAAATGTCGTTGGCAATCTTTTCTTCGCAACTCGTTGAGTTACGGTAATATGCCTGGCTGTATCCGGTAATTCCCGGCTTGGTAATGAACAGCCATTTCTTCTGCTCCGGCGTATAGACGTCGAGCATCCTCGGGGTATCCGGCCGGTTGCCGACGAAGCTCATCTGCCCCGCCAGCACGTTCAGAAACTGAGGTATTTCGTCAACGCTGGTCTTCCGCATAAAGCGCCCGACCGGCGTCACCCTCGGGTCGTCGTCGCCGTTATAGGTTGAGCCGTCTGCAGTACGCAAATCGGGGGCATTCTCCCTCATTGAACGAAACTTGCACATCTTGAACACCTTGCCACCCAGACCTATGCGAGGGCCATTGTAAAACACCGGACCGCCGTCGGTAAAATGAATCACCGGACCCAGAACGAGGATGAGCAGCAGCACGAAAGGCAGGGCTGCAAGCCCTATCAGGATATCCAGTATCCTTTTAAAGAAATGCTTATACATCAAACAGTCACTACTTTTATACGACTCAGTGCTTCCTGACAGATGCGCTCGGCATCCGATGCGTCTTCGCCCTGCGCTATCACATAACCTATGCGGTCGCTGCCGTTCCGGAAACTGCGGGCCTCTTCACCCTCTTTCTTCATAAACGCAACCTCCTTCACGCCGGGGACTGACTTTGCCTCCTCAACTCCTTCAAAGCGGACTATCGTCCCCTCGACGCCGGTAATATGGCGGAGGGCGCTGCCCTTGTCGAACTTGGGCGTAACGTCGGGAGTCAGGCCCATCGACATATCCATAACGCTCTTTATCATATCGATACCTGTAGAAAGAGGCACGAGGTGGGTGGTTATGCATCCGCCACCCATCCTGGCTCCGAGCTCCACCATCCGGGGGCCGTCTTTCGTGAGCATTATCTCTACGTGCGCAGCGGAATCGTCGATTCCGAGCGACAGCACGGCTCTGGAGGCGAGGCCATTTATGGCCGCCACGTCGGCAGGTGCCAGACGCGACTGCTCCGTATGACCGATTTCAACGAAATAAGGCTTGCCGAGGGTCATCTTGTCGGTTACTGCAAGTACGTGTACCTTGCCGTGATACACTATTATTTCAACGCTCACCTCGCTGCCCTCCATATACTCTTCGACTATCACGTCTCCCGAGCGTGAATTGGAAAGACTGTAACTGTAGCAGTCGGCGAGTTCCTGCACGTCCCGGCAAAAAGAAACTCCCCTGTTGCCGGCGTTGTCGGTGGGTTTCACCACGCACGGGAATACCATCTTCCCTTCAATGCTCCGCGGATTGTCTCCGGGATGCAACACTACGTAGCGCGGATGGGCGACGCCGGATTTTTCAAACATCTCTATCTGCTTTCCCTTGTCGGTAGCAAGTACGGCGGTAGCCAGAGAAATGCCGGGCAGTCCCAGACGGGTGGTTGCAGAGGCAAGGGCGCGCATAGGCATATCCGTAGCCAGGGTGATGATGCCGTCGGGGCGTATCTTTTCCGCAAGGGCCGTGATACCTTCGGCGTCGATGGTACTCACATTGAAATACTCGTCGGCATAGCCGATGCCTACGGCGTGGGGGTCGTAATCGGCCACGACGGTATGGTAGCCAAGCTCGCGGGCCTTCAGGATGGCCGGGAGCTGCAGGAGAGACGCGCCGATAATCAGAATTTTGGACATACTGTCTATTTTTCCTTGAGGCCGAAGCCGGAACGGCCCAGCAGATGCTCTTTCACCCAGTTGCGGCTGCGGCCAAGCAAAGACGAGACTTTGCCGTAATTGCGCTTCAAGCCGAGTATCAGCATATAGTTGAACTTATTCTTCGAATATATCACCGTAGGCCTGGGTTCCCAGTCACCTCCGGTAAAATTGAGTTTATACGAGCCGCTGCCGCCCATATCGAGCCAGTGCAGGCCGGCCCCGCGGAAAGCCATCATCGCGTGCCATGTAAGCGCCTGGTTGGGGCAGCTCTTGAGATACTCGGTATAGCTTGCATTGCTGGCGAACATAGCCATATAGCCATTGTGGATGTAGTAAGACGAGGCGACGCACTTCATCTCTCCGCCGGCCCGACGGGAAGCAGGGCCTTTATGGCATACACTCCGAACTTACCTCCCGCGCCTTTCGAAAAGCTGGGGGAATGGAACATTATGCTCATCTTGCGCCTGTAATCCGGAGTCTTGTGCCCGGCCCTCGTGAATACCTGCTCGAGCTGGCGATGATGCTCGGTTATGAATTCGTCGGAGTACTCCTCCTCGATTACACCTCCGTCTTTTCCGAACTTGCGTATACAGGTCCTGTACCCGCTTTTAAGGTTCTTGAACAGCGCTTCCTCGGTCTTTGTAAGGTCAACGTAGCAAGTCAGATACCTTTCGCCCGGTATCAGGGTGTGGGTACAGCGTGCGACGTCAGGATAATCTATTTTGAAGTCGGTCAGCTGCACGTAACCGGCCCCGAGGGTATCCACTGCATAGTCGATGAGGTCGTCCACCAGCCTGGCCTTGTCAACGTCCTCCACGTCAAAGTCAAAACCCATATGCTGGCCTATCCAGCCCCAGAACGGCGAGCCCAGCACTTTTACTCCAAGAAAGCGGCACAGGCAGCCGGTAAACCAGCCGACGTGCTCACCTCCCGAGGCGCTCACTTCAAGCACGACCGGCCCGGCGCCTTTCAGCTCCTTAATGAAATCCAGCCACTCAGGGCAGGTAAAAGGGACTTTCTGCGGATTTGAGCAGAAGGCAGCCTTGTCAAGATCTTCGTATGGTATTCTCTTGAAACTATACATAATCAAATGATGGAATGAAGTTTTCCGTAGAATTCGTCGCGCCGGGCCTCAAGCACCGAGGCCTCGTATTCAAGGCTTCGGGAATAATTGTCCGAGCTCGCTTTCTCGTACAGGCCGCTGTCGCTCACCAGGGCCCCGATAGTGTGGGCAAGCTTCCCGACGTCGCTGTATTCGACGAGGAAAGGCTCCGGGACAAGCTCAGGATTGCCTGAAACGGGAGTCGTAATAACGGGAAGACCCTTTGCCATAGCTTCGATTATGACTCTCGGGAGGCCTTCTGCCCGTGTAGGGAGCACGAAGAGGTCGGCCGAATCGAGAAAGCGGGCGAGGGCTGCACGGTCAAGATAGCCGACACACGACACCTGTCCGCCCACACCTAGCTTCGAAGCGTAATCTTTGATAGCCCGGGAGCTGCCGTCCCAGTCGTCGCCGGCGAACTCGAGATTCACTTCGACGCCTCTCTCTTTAAGGCGTGCGAGAGCCTCTATCAGCACCGACTCCCCTTTCCTTCCGTTCAGACGAATCTGATTGCTCACGTGGGCTATGGTAAGACGGGGCTTGGCTGAAGGGTAAGGCCGCGGCGCTCCGAAAAACTCTTTCTGAAGCTCCAGCGATGAATAGTAAGAGCTGAAACTCCCCGGCTTTTCGGAACGGTATCTTTCCTGCAACTGGTACCTCGTTACACACGACACTCCGTCGGCACTGCGGCAAATCCGCCTCATACGATAATCAATCACGCGCCAAAGCAGCTTCTCCACCATTCCGGAGGCCGATTCATAACCGTCTTTCGCATTGAACACCACCTCGCAGGCATAAGGCATCTTACCCATTATTTCAGGAGCCAGCCTCTGGGCTACCGTCGAAGGAAGCCTCAGCACGGCGGCATCGCAGCCTTTTGCCGCACCTCTCAGCGCACGCCCTACGGAGAAGTATTTCTTCACATACTCATACGGACCGTGAAATACAGGTACGGGGTATATCTCGATACGCGGGTCTTCAACCGGCACGCGGCCCTCTTTAAGAGTCTCTTCCGGGATGACGCGGTTCACTATGCGAAGGCCCTCAAAAACCCGCAGGTATCTGTGATAGAAGCGGTTCCACTCCTGATTCTTGAAATAATACTTTCCTTTGTGGAGGAAGATATAATCGTCGCAGGAAATAAGCAGCTCTGCCATTCGAAGAGATGTTATGGTCTAGACAATATTACTGATGAAAGAGCTGAAAGCATCCGTATAGCTATGGAAATCGAAAGAATGCGACTCTTCAGCCACCCGGCGCCTTATTTCAGCGTGTCGCCCGGCCGGAAGCGACAGTATGCGCTCCAGCGTGCGGCGCAGGGCTTCGCTGCAGTTGCTTTCAACGATGAAGCCTGTTTCCGAGTCGCGGAGGTAGCGGCCGAGGTCGCTTGTAAGATTAGCAACCACAGGTACTCCAGACGCGAACGACTCCACGAACTTCGTGGGGAAGCCGGCCTTCGACTTCCTGTCGTCTTCACGCAGCAGCACCATATAATCGGATTCCGCGTAATAGCGGGGCACTTCCTCCTGAGGGACACGGCCGGCAAATACTATGGAACCGTGTAAATTACTTGTTTTCAAAAGATCAGAATACCCTTCAAGATAGCGTTCCTTAGTAATGCCGATAATGAGAAGACGCAGTTCCGCACCGCCTGAGAGCATATCCTGAAAGCAGTTTATGACCGTATGCAGGCAGTCCTTGCGGGCCGGATTACCGGCATAGATAAAAGTAAGCGGGCCGTCTGACCGTGCCACGGTCCTTGCCACCGCCCACTTAGTTCCGGACAAATCCACCAGCGGTGGCACCACCACGTTGTTCCCGCCGCCGAAACAGCTGTCAAGATAATCGCTTATCACGATTCTGTTACGCACTTTCTTCGTGAAGCACTTGAGATTGATGGCGTTAGTTATGCGCTCAACGAGCCGGAGTTCCTTCTTGTCGGACCATTCGGTGATGTCATTGGCATATTTGGCCGACACTCTGCGGGCATAACGGGCGAGGCGGACATTGGATACGAGGTCGGGATTATATGATATAATAAGGTCAGGCGACTGCGGAAGACTTTTCAGAATCCGAAGGCTGGCTCCTCCCCTGTCGATGCGCCGTAATATCTTCTTCCAAATGGAAATCTTGCCGTCAAGCTCGCCGCTGATTGCGAAGCGGAATCCGTCGAAACTGTCGAATTCTCCGGTCCCGAGCCCTTCGGACACATACTTGCCGCCCCAGCTTATGAAACTCACTTCGTGCCCGAGAGCCCTCAGGCACCTGGCGTTATTAAGCACCCTTGCGGCTGCGGCATCGTATGTAGGGAAGCGGAACGCTCCTGTATATACTATTCTCATTATTATGCTCCAAGAATACGGCAGACTCTCTCCAGAATCGCAGAATTATCAAAACTGAAACCCGCCACGCCGCTTTCTATTCTCTCACGGAGAGAGGCGTCCGAGATATATCCAACGATAGTGTCAGCAATCTCTTCAAGAGGGCGGATAAATCCTTCGACGCCGTCGTTCACGAATTCGCGGGCAGAGCCGAAATCGGTGCAGACTACGGGTGTATGGAGAATCTTGGCTTCGTTCACGACGTATGGGCAGGCCTCCGACACTGAAGTATTCACGAGCAAATCAGCCCTGGAGATATATGCATAGGGGTTCTCTTTTTCGCCAAGATATACCACCTTGCCCTCCAGACCCGGACGGGAGATTCCTGCCGTCAGTTTTTCGTATTCATCAAGAGTTCCACCCTTCGGGCCTATGACATACCAGCGGAAGGCGCAGCCCGCAGCGGCAATATTCGAGGCTATTTCAGGAACGGCCGAGAGGCGCTTCACAGGGTCCAGCCTCCCTACCGACACTATATTGAAAAGCTCCCCGGAGAAATTCTCGGGCACATTCAGTGCAGCCATCGACCGCATCATCTCCACGTCCTGGACGTTATTAACTGCCTCCGTGCGGGAAGCGAGCGAAGGGTAAGCCGAGATAAAACTCTTCTTCGGATAATCTGCAACGCACACAATCCTGCTGAATCCGGAATAAAGTCCCAGTTCGTCGGGAGCGCCGTTCAGTTGGCTGTAACTGGCATAGTCACAGTGAATCCAGGCTACGCTGCGAGGATGCTTCATCATCGCCACGAACGCCGTAGGAGCTCCTTCGCTGAACGCAACCACCGTATCGTATCCGCGTGCCGACAGTTTTTGAGCAGCGCTGCGTTTCACAAAGGCTCCGAACCTCCTCCCCGACAGCCGGTCAAGAAGTTTCACGGCAAGGCACAGGAAGCGTCTGAGGCCCTTCTGCTGCGAGTAGCGGGCCATCAGAAGCGAGAGCATCCGGTCCCCGGGGAGTACGATACAGTTGCGGTAAAGTCCGGCGAACATCCCGTCGGGGACCATCGCAAAGACTTCCGCCTCGATGCGGGCGGTATCGATGCGGTTCAGCAGGTTCTGTAGAGCCCTGTTGATGCCTCCGCAGTCGAAATATGTAACTACGAAAAGAACTCTCACCACGCGCCCCAGATGCTAGTATATACCGAATAAAGCGGATTGCCCGCCACCCAGACCGAAGTCTGCCACAACCAGAAAGAATACAGCGACATAGCTATCGCAAGCAGCACCAGGACGAGCCCCAGCACTTTACGCACCGTCTCCGAATACAGCACCACCACGGTACCGATGAAAAACATATCGAAGAAATAATTGGCCCTCATAGCCAGCGAACCGAGGAACGCCGACACGGCAAACAGCAGCCCCAGTCGCACTAGCGAATTGCGCTCTGGTGTCATAGTATCAGCCTTGTCGTGATAGATGGTGAATATTATCACCACCAGAAGGAGGCTGGAAGCCGTAAGCAGAATTCCCCTGTGGGGCGTCATTTCTTCTATATAGGTCTCGTATCTGTCGAAATACTCTGAAATCACGGGCGAGGCAAGGTCTATGAGGCCTGTCACCGAGAATGACAGCAGGAGCGCAATTACCGCGGCCCAGACCATCATTTCCTTCTTGCTTATGACAGTATTCCGCCCTACCAGATATGCCAGCGGCATAAACAGCAGCGCGGCGGTATGGAAGGTTGAGAGCAGCGCCGTAAGAATTGCGAAAGATATGATTTTGCGCCGCTGTATGAAGACGCTGCCCAGCATAAAGCCAGTAACCACCAGACCGTTGCGTATGCCCACAAGATTACCGTAGATATTCTTTTCAGGATTGAGGAATATCAGCAGCACTGCCAGCCAGAAGTACTTGCGGGGGATGTTGCGGTGTATGAACACTGCCAGAGCAAGGCAGAGGATGAAGGCGTTCAGTACGAGGACAGACCTGTAGCTCGGCATAATATAGCAGAGCAACTGGTATCCTATTTCAGCTCGAAGGTTTTCGTCGTATTCGAAATGCTCCGTCAGATGGGCCTCGTTGAAGAACATCTCGTAGGACGAGTAGTCGTTGCCGAAATCTACGCGCAGCGCCGCGAAGAGGAACAGCGGCAGGAAGGTGATGAACTACTTCCAACGCCACTCCCCGTCAGTCCTTGCGGGCAGCAGGACCGCGAGCAGCATCGTCAGGAAGAATACCAAATAAAAAACGCTCATCATCTTCTTCTTAGCAAATGCACAAGCGAATAATACAGTCTTCCAAGGAAGGGATAGTAGTAGCC
>JAFSVP010000051.1 GCA_017444905.1 Bacteroidales bacterium | reverse complement strand
TTCAAGAAGACCGGCATCAAATACGTTGATTACAAGGACCCCGAGTTCCTCAAGAAGTTCCTCAACGAGCAGGGCAAGGTTCTCCCCCGCCGCATCACCGGCACCTCGCTCAAGTTCCAGCGCAAAGTGGCCCAGGCCATCAAGCGCGCCCGTTCGCTCGCTCTCCTTCCTTATGTCACCGACCTCCTCAAATAATCAGGCGTTATGAAGATCATTCTCAAGAAAGATGTTGCCAATCTCGGCGATGCCGGTGAATTGGTCGAAGTGAAGACCGGATACGCGCTCAATTATCTGGTACCCCAGGGTTACGCTACCGTAGGCACTCCCTCCGCCATCAAGCAGCACGAGGAGACCATACGCCAGCGCGCACACAAGGAAGCCAAGAACATTGCCGAGGCCGAGGCCAAGGCGGCAAAGCTCTCCGCACAGGAGCTGAAGATTGCCGTCAAGGTGGGCGAAAGCGGCAAGCTCTACGGCGCCGTCACCCCCGCACAGGTCGCAGCGGCTCTCGTCGAGGCCGGATTCGAAGTCGACAAGAAGAATGTCGAGGTTCCCGAAATCAAGGAGCTCGGCGAATTCGAGGCCAGGGTCAAGTGCTACAAGGGCGTTTTCGCAACCGTGAAGCTCAACGTGGTGGAAGAGTAATCTTCTCCTCAACGGATACAAAAAGGCCGGCTCGTTCTGAAGCCGGCTTTTTTTTGTATATTTGCCAAAATGAGAAAGTTTCAGCCATGAAAAGAATCATCCTTCTAGCCTCACTGATTGTCGCGGCCGTGTCCTGCGGCCGTATGGGAGGAGAGACTATGCTCCCCCGCGCCATCGACCCCTCACTCACCGAAGATTTCGACGGAATCTTCAACGAAGTGCGCTCGTTCTCTACCGACGAGCTCCACTGCCTTATGGTCGTAAAAGACGGCAAGGTGGTGTACGAGCGTTACGAGCCCGGCCACGAGCCGGAGGTGCGCCACATAATGTGGTCGGCCAGCAAGACCTTCACCGCTACGGCCGTGGGCTTCGCCGTGCAGGATTTGCTGATTAACCTCGACAACACCATCATGCAGTACTTCACCCCCGACGAGATTCCCGAGGAGTATGATGCATGGAGGGAGTCTATTACGATTCAGGACCTCCTGATGATGTCGTCGGGCTTCGACCCCATACACGCCGGCATACCCGAGGCCGGAAAGGATTACAACTGGGCCTCCACCGAGCTCAACCGCCCCATGGCCTTCGAGCCCGGTACACGCTGGTGTTACGACAGCTTCGACTCTTACCTTCTGTCAGTCATCGTTTCGAGGATGTGCGGAGAACATATGGACAGCTATCTCGACAAGAAGCTCTTCCGCCCTCTGGGCATAAAGGACTGGTACTGGGAGGCTTCTCCCCAGGGCTACCCTGCCGGTGGCTGGGGCCTCTACCTCAAGCCCGAAAGCTTTGCCAAGATGGGTCAGTTCATGCTCCAGAAGGGCAGCTGGAAGGGGAAGCAGCTGCTTGACCCCGCGTGGATAGAAGAAGCTACGGCTCCTCACATTATGCAGTATGCGGGCACCGACCCCACTCCCGAGCAGCTTGCCGCCTACGCCCTCGACGACAAGAAGACCGGTTACGGCTATCAGGTGTGGTGCCTCCCCGGCGGCGGATACCGCCTCGACGGCGCTCACGGCCAGTACTGCTATGTGATTCCAGAGAAGAATCTCGTGGTGGCATGCTTCGCCAGCTCTTCAAAAACCAAGATTATCCGCGACGCCATCACCACCCGCATCATCAACCGGGCCTGGTAATCAGAGGTATATAAAGAATAAGGCCGGCATCGAATGTCGGCCTTTTTGCGTGGTGCTGGCGGGAGTTGAACCAGCGACACATGGATTTTCAGTCCATTGCTCTACCACCTGAGCTACAGCACCATTGCTTTTGGGAATGCAAAGATATGAATAATTTGCGACTTTCCAAATAATTATTCGCAAGATTTTCTTATATTTGAAAGTTGATTGACCTATCGGAAGTAGTGTATATGAACAGCTCTATCATCGACGGCAAGGCAGTCAGTCTCTCCGTCAAAGAATCGGTCCGCGAGCGCATAGCCGCACTCGCACGGGAAGGAAAGCGTGTACCCTGTCTTGCGGTAATAATAGTCGGCGACAACCCCGCCAGCCGCTCTTACGTGCGCGGCAAAGTAAAGGCAGCCGAATTCACGGGTATGGACAGCCGTCTTATCGAGCTCCCCGGCGACGTAAGCGAGAGCAGTCTCCTTGAAGTAATCGCCGGCCTGAACGAAGACGCCGCCGTTGACGGAATCCTCGTGCAGCTCCCTCTTCCCCGCCACATAGACGAGCAGAAAGTCATCGACTCCATAGCCGTTGAAAAAGACGTCGACGGCTTCCATCCCGAGAACGTAGCAAGGCTGTGGCTCGGGCGCCCCTGCGCCATACCCTGCACTCCCAAAGGCATCATCCGCCTGATAGACAGCACTGGCGTCAGCATCGAAGGCAGCCGCGCCGTAGTGGTCGGGCGCAGCAACATAGTCGGCAAGCCCGTGGCCAAGCTCCTCCTCGACCGCAACGCCACTGTCACGATGGCTCACTCCAGGAGCCGCGACCTTGCAGCCCTCTGCCGCGAGGCCGACATTCTCGTCGTCGCCACCGGCCGTCCCGGAATGGTCACCGCCGATATGGTCAAGCCCGGCGCCGTAGTGATAGACGTCGGCATCAACCGCACCGCCGACGGCCGCCTCACGGGCGACGTCGATTTCGAAGGAGCATCACAGGTAGCAGGATGGATTACCCCCGTTCCCGGCGGCGTAGGCCCCATGACAATAGCGATGCTGATGGAGAACACCCTCGAAGCCCGGCTCGCCAAGGGCTGAACCATCTTCCTGACACCTGTCAGTCTGCGAACGACCTGATTCTGCGCAGGCAGTCTTAGTGATTATTATGGTTTTTCCGGTAATTCTTCTTACTTTTGCAGTTGCGAAACAGCCATTTCGGAAATAGCGGTTTCGGGAACAACAAGAATTACAGTGCCTGGCGGGCGATGTCGGAGCGGAAGCGGAGCTCGGAGCAGTCGATGCTGCGCGCGGCCTCGTACACACGCTCTCGGGCCTCGGCAAGACTCTTTCCTCTGCACACGGGCATAATGACACGGCCACCGGCGGTGACAAACTTGCCGTCGCGAAGAGCGGTACCCATATGATAAAGCTCCACGCCCCCGGCACGCAGGCGCTCCTCTGGGATGCCGATTTCGTAGCCCTTGCCGTACTTACCGGGATAGCCCCTCGAAGCCAGCACCACACCGATTGACACATCGTTGCTCCACACCGGGGGCTCCACCGCCTCCCCTGAAGCAAACGCGCTGAAAACCGGCACGATATCACTCTCGAGCAAAGGCAGCACCACCTCCGTCTCGGGATCTCCGAAACGCGCGTTGAACTCTATAACTTTAATGCCGTCAGCCGTCTTCATAAGACCTCCGTACAGCACGCCGCTGAGCGGACACCCTTCAGCGACCATAGCACCGGCAGTCCTGCACATAATCTCCCTGAAAGCGAAATCCCTTTCATCACTGCTGATGAAAGGCAGACCTGTATATGCGCCCATACCACCGGTATTCGGGCCCTCGTCGCCGTCCAGAGCGCGCTTGTGATCCTGCGCAAGAGGCATAGGCATCACACGCTGGCCGTCCACGAAGCACATGAACGAGAACTCCGGCCCTTCGAGATAATCCTCCACCACTACCCGGCCGGCGCCGAAACTGTGGTCAAGAAGCATAGAAGCAAGAGCCTCGCGGGCCTCGGCAATGTCCTTGGCAATCACCACTCCCTTGCCGGCTGCAAGCCCGTCGTACTTCAGCACGGCCGGGAAAGGCCTGCCCGACACATAGGCAAGAGCCTCCTCATAATCAGAGAAAGCCCTGTAAGCTGCCGTAGGCACCCCGTATTTCAGCATCAGCTGCTTGGCGAACTCCTTGCTCGACTCGATGCGCGTGGCAGCCGCAGTATGTCCGAAAATCCTCAGGCCCTCAGCCCTGAACGCATCCACTATACCGGCGCTCAGCGACGACTCCGGCCCCACGACGGTAAGATCGATGCCCTCAGCCTTTGCAAAGGCAAGAAGACCGGAAACGTCGGTATCCTTAAGCGGCACGCACTCAGCAATCGAAGCCATACCGGCATTGCCGGGGGCGCAGAAAATACGGGAAACGAGCTTTGAACGGCTTACCGCCGCCGCAATGGCGTGTTCGCGCCCGCCGGAACCTACAACAAGGACCTTCATGATATCAGTGCTTAAAATGTCTGACCCCGGTAAAAATCATCGATATGCCAAGCTCATCGGCCTTGGCCACAGACTCCTCGTCACGGATACTGCCGCCCGGCTGAACTATGGCCGCAACACCGTAAGAAGCGGCAAGCTCCACTGTGTCGGCAAAAGGCAGGAAACCGTCGGAAGCCAGCACGAGGCCGGAGGTAAAGCCGGCGGCGCGGGCTTCTTCGAGCGCAATCTTCGCAGAGCCCACACGGTTGGTCTGCCCGGCGCCGACGCCCACGGTATGGCCGTCTTTCACCACGGCTATAGCATTGGATTTCACGTGCTTCACAATCTTCCAGCCGAAGTCGAGTTCGGAAAGCAGCGACTCCGAGGGCTTCAGCTTCGTCACGCACTGCGAGAGGTCGATGCTCTCGACGGCGGTATCCAGCTGCTGTACGAGCACTCCCCCGTTGACGCCCACAATCTGCTGCACGGGCGCCGAAGACTTCGTCATATCCACCTTCAGCACGCGCAGATTCTTCTTTGAAGAAAGAATCTCCAGCGCGCCCGGAGTGAACGAGGGCGCTATCACAATTTCAAGGAAGATGGGCTTCATACCTTCGGCTACAGCCTCCGTAAGCTCGCGGTTCACGGCCACGATGCCTCCGTAAATACTCACCTTGTCGGCCTCGTACGCAGCCTGCCAGGCCTCTTCAATGGTAGAGCCCACCGCAGCTCCGCAGGGATTCATATGCTTGAGCGCCACGCAGAAGGGTGCGTCAAAGTCACGCACTACATTCAGAGCAGCGTTGGCATCCTGTATATTATTATAAGAGAGCTCTTTGCCCTGAATCTGCACGGCTCCCGCAAGCGAGAAGGAGCCTGGCTCGGCGGCCGCATAGAAGGCCGCCTGCTGATGGGGATTCTCACCGTAGCGAAGGGGTTGTTTGAGCTCGTATTCGAGGAAGAGCTTCGGGTTAAGGCCGGCCTGAGTGCGCATATAAGTGGCTATGCAGCAGTCGTATTCCGCCGTATGAGTATAGGCCTTGGCCGAGAGGCGGAGCCTGGTTTCACGCGAGGTGTTGCCCTGCGAGCGGATTTCCGCAATCACGGCGTCGTAGTCCTCAGGGTCGCACACGACGGTGACGTCGTTCCAGTTCTTGGCGGCGCTGCGCAGCATCGAAGGGCCGCCTATATCTATATTCTCGATGGCGTCTTCCATCGACACGCCGGGCGAGGCTATAGTGCGGGCGAAAGGATAAAGATTCACGCACACGAGATCGATAAGGCCGATGCCATTGTCTTCCAGGGCCTTCATATGGGCGGGAACGTCGCGCCTCGCCAGCAGGGCACCGTGCACCTTGGGGTGCAGGGTCTTCACCCGGCCGTCGCAAATCTCCGGGAATCCGGTGACGTCGCTTATGCCCGTGGTGGCAATGCCCGCATCTTCAAGCATACGGCGCGTGCCTCCGGTGGCGATTATTTCCCAACCTTCACCTTTAAGGGCCGACACGAAGGGAACCAGCCCCGACTTGTCGCTAACACTAACTAAAGCTCGCATAACAATTTGTTTATCGTATCAACGTATAACTGATGTTCTATCTTCTGGCCCAGGCGGTGCACTTCCGCAGGATCTGAGCCGTCGTACTCAAAGGCCTTCTGCGCTATTATCCGGCCTCCGTCGAGGTCTTCATTGACATAATGGATGGTGATGCCGAAGACCTTGACTCCGTACTCCACGGCCTGCTCAACGGCCCCCGCTCCCTTGAAAGCGGGCAGCAGGGACGGATGTATATTGATGATGCGCCCCCTGTAGGCATTCAGGAGCACGCTCCCCACTATCCTCATATAGCCTGCAAGGCACACGAGGTCGACTTCAAGCGAGTCAAGCAGCTCCACTATCACGCGCTCGTAAGCCTCCTTGCCTGAATAGTTCCGAGGCGAAAAAACAAAGCTCCTGACCCCCAGCCTTTCAGCCCTTTCGATGACGGCGGCCCCTGGCTTGTCGCACACCATCACTGCCACCGACGCATCGATGCGGCCGTCGGCACAGGCCTTGACTATAGCCTCGAAATTGGTGCCCGAACCGCTTGCGAATACTGCCAGGCGCTTCATTTCATATCGATTTTAACGCCCTCGCCGGCAACCACCCTGCCTATGACCGAAGCTTTCTCGCCGAAGGATGACAGCAACTCTATTGCAGCCTGCGCCTCCCCTTCAGGAAGGAGAATCACCATTCCTATGCCCATATTGAAGACATTGAACATCTCGCGGTGCGGTATGCCTCCGAGGCGCTCCAGAAGGGCGAATACCGGAAGCTGCTCCCAGCTGCCCTCGGCAATCCGCACACCCTGACCGGGCCTGAGGGCACGGGGGATGTTCTCGTCGAAGCCGCCGCCCGTGATATGGCAGATGCCGTGAACGCTGCAGCGCCTGATGAGCTCCAGAACGGGCTTTACATATATTCTTGTAGGCTCGAGCAGCACTTCCCCGAGAGGTCTTCCGCCGAGCTCGGGAAGAGTGGTATCGTCCCAGGCGAGGCCTGCGTCAGAAACTATCCCGCGAACGAGGCTGAGGCCATTGGAATGCACACCGCTGGAGGCAAGGCCCACGAGTACGTCGCCTTCAGATACGAGAGAACCGTCAATCAGTTTCGACTTCTCCACGGCACCGACGGTGAACCCCGCTATGTCGTATTCTCCCCCGCCGTACATTCCCGGCATCTCGGCGGTTTCGCCTCCGATGAGGGCGCAGCCGGCCTGGCGGCAGCCTTCAGCCACCCCGGAGACTATGGCCTCGACCTTGGCGGGTTCGTTGTGGCCGAGGGCAATGTAGTCGAGGAAGAAAAGCGGCTCGGCGCCCTGGGCCAGGACGTCGTTGACGCACATCGCCACGGCGTCGATGCCTATGGTGTCGTGCTTGTCGAGGGCGAAGGCAATCTTCAGCTTGGTGCCCACGCCGTCGGTACCGCTCACGAGCACGGGCTCGGAATACCCGAGCGAGGCGAGGTCGAACATACCGCCGAACGAGCCTATGCCGCCCATTACACCCTTGCGGGCAGTTGAGTCCACCGCCGAGCGTATGCGGCGCACCGATTCGTAACCCGCTTCGAGGCTTACGCCTGCCTTTTCATAACTTTTTGACATATAGCGATTTCTATTCTTTACTGTAAAGTACCGTGGGATATTCTCCGGTGAAGCACGCAAGGCACAGCTCGCTGCGTCCGGGGCAGGAGGCCACGGTGGACTCGGGACTGAGGTAGCCCAGGGAGTCGGCCCCAATCACGCGGCAGGCCTCTTCGAGGCTGCGCCGCGAGCAGAGCAGTTCCTCGAAGGTGGAAGTATCCACTCCGTAATAGCAGGGATGAGTCATCATCGGACTGGCGATGCGCACGTGGACCTCGGAGGCCCCGGCATCGCGAAGGAGCTTGATTATCTTGAGAGAGGTAGTTCCTCGCACGATGGAATCGTCAACGAGGACCACCCTCTTGCCTTTGACTATGCTGCGCACCGCGGAAAGCTTCATCCTCACGCCCTGCTCGCGCATACGCTGAGAGGGCTGGATGAAGGTACGGCCCACGTATTTGTTCTTGATGAGGCCCATCTCGTAGGGCAGGCCGCTCTCTTCGGCATAGCCCTGTGCCGCACTTAGGCTGGAATCGGGCACACCCACCACGATATCGGCGTCGGCCGGGCACTCCCTGAAGAGCCTTCGGCCCGACTCCTTGCGGTAGGCGTGTACGTTGCAGCCTTCGATGTCGCTGTCGGGACGGGCGTAGTATATGAACTCCATAGCGCACATCTTGCGCCTCTGGTACTGCGAATAGCGGGTGGAGCGTATGCCGCCCGCGTCGATGGTCACCACTTCGCCGGGTTCGACGTCGCGCAGGAACTCAGCCCCTATGAGGTCGAAGGCGCAGGTCTCGCTGCTCACTACGTAGCCGTCGCCCAGGCGCCCGATTGACAGGGGTTTGAAGCCGTACTTGTCGCGGGCCGCATAGATGCGGTGTCGGGTGGCTATGAGGAAGGAGAAACCTCCCTCCATCATATTCAGGGCCGAGCAAATCTGGAAAATGCGGGGCTTGTTGACGTCTTTCTTGATGAGCTGGGCGAGCAGTTCGGAGTCGGTATTGGTGTGGAGCAGGCACCCGCGGGCTTCAAGGTATTCGGTGATGCCGTCTGCGTTGATGAGGCTTCCGTCGCCAGCTACGGCAAAGTCGCCGGAGCGGAAGCGGAAGAACAGCGGCTGCACGTTGTCGTTGCCGCCCTTGGAGATGTTGGCGTAGCGTACGCTGCCTATGCCTATTTCACCCTTGAGAGTGGTCAGAATCTCTTCGTTGAAAACCTCCGACACGAGTCCGAGTCCCCTGCGGCGGTACGAAACTCCGTCAGAATCAAAAGTCACGATGCCGGCTCCTTCCTGGCCGCGGTGCTGCAGAGCGTGCAGGCCGTAATATATGTTGGCGGCCGCGTCCCTTACTCCGAATACTCCGAAAACGCTCATTCCTGAATTTTTATAAGTTTGTCATACACAATCTGATAGGATGCCACGACGCTACCCAGGTCGAAGCGGAAACGGTCTTTGTCGAGCCGCTCGCCGGTGGACTGGTCCCACAGGCGGCAGGTGTCGGGGCTGATTTCGTCAGACACTACCACCGCCCCGCCCTTCAGCCTTCCGAACTCCAGCTTGAAGTCGATAAGCTCTATGCCGGCCTTGCGGAAGAGCTCCGAGAGGAGGCTGTTGATGCGGGCACCGGTGGCGTAGATTATCTTGAGGTCTTCTTCAGACGCAATGCCGAGGGCTTCGGCCTCCGAATCGTTGATGAGCGGATTGCCGAGGGCGGTGTTGTTGTAGCGCAGGTTGTACACCGTCCGAGGGGGCGTAAAACCGTCTTCTATGCCCAGCCTCAAGGCCTCTTCGCCTGCAAAGCGGTTGCGGACGATGAGTTCTATGGGGATGATGCAGATCTTGTGGCATAGCTGCTCCCGCTCGCTGAGCTTGCTTACGAAGTGGGTGTGAACACCTTTGTCCCGAAGATACTCGAAGAGCAGCGAAGATACCGCATTGCTCACTATCCCCTTGCGCGCCACGCGGGCCCGCTTCACGTTGTTGTAGGCGGTGATTACGTCCTTGAACCTGAAAATCACGAGTTCAGGGTCGTCAGTGGCGAAGACCTGCTTCTCATTGCCGTCGAAGAGCAACTCCCTCTTTTCCATCTTGCTATTATCTTTTCTTGAAATAGTTTACTGCATTTGCGAAAATTGGCTGGTCCATATCTTCAGCCATATTCCTGAACAGATTGTCCTCGTAGCGCTCGGAATGACCCATCTTGCCAAGTATCTGCCCGTCGGGGCTCACTATGCCTTCGATGGCATAATAAGAGCCGTTGGGGTTCCAGGGCGATTCCATAGTGGGCTCGCCGCTTACAGGGTCGGCGTACTGGAAAGCCACCTGGCCCGCCTCGAAAAGGCGCCTCGCCTCTTCTTCTCCTACCACGAACTTGCCTTCGCCGTGGCTGAAAGCAACAGTGTGCAGGTCGCCGGGCTTGAAGCCCGAGAGCCAGGGCGAGTTCACCGAGGCCACGCGGGTAGTCGCCATACGCGCTACGTGACGGTTGATATCGTTGCGGAAGAGGGTGGGTGAATCGCGTTTAACGGCGCCGGGGCGTCCGTAAGGCAGGAGGCCGCTCTTTATGAGCGCCTGGAAGCCGTTGCAGATGCCGAGGATAAGGCCTCCCCTTTCGAGCAATTCCGTTATCTTCCCGGCTACCAGTGAGTTACGCAGCACGCTGGCTATGAACTTGCCACTCCCGTCGGGCTCGTCGCCTGCGGAGAAGCCTCCGGCGATGGCAAAAATGTGGCATTCCGAAAGCTCGCGGCACATCCTGTCGATGGAGGAGCGCACGTCGTCGGCACCGAGGTTACGGAACACCACCATCCTGACTTCCGCTCCGGCCTTGCGGAAGGCCTTGGCGGTGTCGTAGTCGCAGTTGGTGCCGGGGAATACGGGTATGTAAACGAGAGGCTTGTCCACCGGCTCTCCGGGATAGCTGAAGCGGCGCGCCTTCAACGCAGGGGCGAGCATCATCGCGCCGTGCCGGGGGGCGGCGGTTTCGGGATATACTTTGGCGTAACGCGACCTGTAGGCCTCTTCAAGCCTGTCGAGGCTGATGCGCGTGCCGTTGATATGCATAATTCCGTCTTCGCCCTCGAGCACGGTGCCTATGCGGCGAATGAATGGGGCATCGGGAAGCGAGGAGGCCTCCACCACGATGGAGCCGTATGAGAGCGAGAAAAGCTCTTCTTCAGGAAGCTCGGCCTTGACTGAGAACCTGTTGCCGAGGCTCATCTTTACAAGCGCCTCCGCCACTCCGCCGAAGCCAACAGCATAAGCCGCGGTAATTTCTCCGGAAATGATGTGTGCGTGGACATAGTCCCAGGCGCTCTTGAGAAGGGCGGTGTCGGGCATCCTGTCGCCTGCCGGAGGGCATTTGACCAGCCACACGCCGTCGCCTCCCCATTTGAATTCAGGGGATATGACCTCGGGAGCCTTCACGGTGGTGATGCCGAAGGCAACGAGCGTCGGGGGGACGTCGAGATGCTCGAAGGTTCCGCTCATAGAGTCCTTGCCGCCTATGGCAGGAAGGCCGAGTTCAAGCTGGATGCGGAAGGCTCCGAGGAGTGCGGCAAGGGGCTCTCCCCAGCGCCGGGGGTCGGAGCCGAGTCGCTCGAAATATTCCTGGAAGGAGAAGCGCATGCGGCTGTAGTCGCCGCCGGCGG
>JAFSVP010000050.1 GCA_017444905.1 Bacteroidales bacterium | reverse complement strand
GGCCTTTCTTGCCCGGGGAGGATTTGGAACTCTTGCTCCCGGCAGCTTTCGGGATCTTGCCGTCGCCGGCTTCAGGAGCCTTTTCCCCGCCCTTGGGGTCGCCTTTTGCTACCTCCCCGCCTTCGGAAGGAGCTTCAACCCCACCCTTTTTCCCTCGTGGGGCCCTGCCCCCCTGGGGGGCGTTCGCCTTTTCTGCCGCCTCCCTGGCCTCTTTTGCCGCTTTCTGGCGGTATTCGGTGACGGCGTCGGTCTGGATGTCCTTGAGGCGTGTCTCGCAGGCCTTGACGGTTGCCTCGCTTATGTCGCAGCGCTTTATGCTGCGGTAAACCATCCTGTCGGCCCCGATATAAACCGTGTCTTCCTTCGAGTCCTGCTCGGTGCGCATCGCCACTGCGGCCCGCTTGCGCAGAGTGACCTGGGAAATCGTGTCCTCATAGAAGATATAGTCTGCAACTGCCGCCGTCTTGCGGGTGCTGTCCTGCAGCTGGGCGTTGCCGAGCATCAGGATATCGTTCTTCCCCTGATAGTAGTAGAGACTGTCGCACCAGGCCTCCTGCTTCTCCGAAAGGGCGTGGACGTCGCGTTCGAAGAAGAAGACCCCGTTTCCGCGGTCGTAGCGTCCGCCTGCGGCAGAAAGCATGTTGCCTCCCTTCCAGAAGTCGATATAGTTGGGGAAGGTGGCGGTCTCGTCGTTGGAGGAATACAGCAGGTAGCTGGTCTTCACGAACACCGAATCGGAGAACATATTGACGTCATCGGAGAAGGTGAAGCTCTTGCTTACCGAGCTGTAAGTGCCTGACTGGCTTTCGATTATCTGGCCCTTCTCGTCGCGCATCGCGGCGCCGTTCAAGAAGGTTGCGACGCTGTCGCGGGTGTTGTAGTCGAGGTGTCTCGTGCGCAGGGTGTTGCGCTTCTTGTTCTGGAGCTGGACCAGCGACCCCCTGAACTGCGCCAGGTCTTCGTCGATGATATAGTCGAGCTGTTCGCTGGTGAGGATGGTCTCGTCCTGGATGACCTTCACGTTGCCCCAGGCGTGGATGAAGCGCCCGTCGACGTTCCAGATTGCAGTGTCGCTGATAAGGTAGGTGCCGTTGTGCAGGAAGGTGGAGGAGATGGCCTTGCGGATATTCCGCCCGCCTTCCTCCATCTGCTGGAGCGACTCCGCCTTCATCAGGCGCACGAGGCTGTCGGTCTGCTCCTTGCGCCCGAGAGCCGGAACAGACATGGTCAGCGCCGCTGCCGTGAGAATCAGTAACTTGTGAATTTTGTACGCCATTCCTCAAGCTCGAACTCGCAGTCCTTGAACAGCGGGTCGATGCGGATATAGGTGACTTTGATTTTCTCTTCGATGAAGTTGCGTATGGCCTTGTGCTGGGCCGCCGCCTTCACCTCTCCCAGCAGGTCGGTGTAGTCGCGGTCGAACGCGGCGGTGTGGGCGGGCACTATTTTGTCGAGCCTCACGATTTTGTACACCAGGTTGCCGTTGCGCCCCTCGTTGTCGAGCGATTCGATGGGCTCCGAAATCATACCGGGGGTAAGGTCCTTCACGGCCATATAGTCCTGGGGCTTGAGCTGGTCGACCTCGAAGTAGGCGGAACCGGTGCCGGGGTCTGCCATCTGGCCTCCGTTGGTGCGGGTGGCGGGGTCCTGCGAATAGAAGCGGGCCGCAAGTTCGAAGGTAATCAGCGAGTCGCTGATGGCGGTGCGGAGGCTGTCGAGCCTGTGGAACGCCTTCTCGCGGTCTTCTGAGGTGTAGGAGGGCTTCAGCAGGATATGGCGGGCGTTGAACATGTCGCCCTTCTTTTCAAGCACTTCGATGATGTGGAAGCCGTCGGGAGTTTCGACTATCTGCGATATGGCTCCGGGCCTCAGCGACATGGCGGCGTCGGAGAACGCGGGCCAGAATATGGAGCGCGACGCCATTCCCAGCTCGCCTCCCTTGCGGGCGCTGCCCGGGTCTTCGGAGTAGAGGCGCGCGAGGGTTGAGAACTTCTCGCCGTTGAGGATGCGCTCGCGTATCGAGAGAAGCCTTTCCTTCACTGCAAGGGCGGCCGCCTCGCGGTCGGGGTAGATGCAAATCTGGCTCAGCTTGTACTTGTCGGGCACCACGGGGAGCCTCCCGGCCGATGCCGTATCGACATAATGCTTTACGTCGTAAGGAGTTACCTCCGGAATCTTCTTTGCAATCTCCTGCTCCTCCTGCTGGGTGAGGGTGTTGTCCTCGATTTGCTTGCGCCACTCCTGGCGGAGCTTGTAAGCGGGCTTGTGGAAGTACTCGGCCACGGCCTCGTCGCCTCCGAGGGCGGTGCGCACCTGGTCCATCTGCTGGTTGAGCTGCGCTTCCACCATCTCCTGGTTCACGGCGAGGGAGTCGATTCTTGCCTGCGCGAGGAAGAGCTTGGTCTTCATCATATTCTCAAGAATCTCGCAGCGCAGGTTGCGGTCGGAGGCGAAGCCCCTGGCCGAGAGAACCTGTACTTCCTGCTCTATGTCGGAGAGCGTGATGAGCTCGTTGCCCACTACGGCCACCGACTTGTCAACCACGCCCTTGTATTTCTGGGCCGATGCCGCTGCGCCGGACAGCCACAGGGCGGCGGCGCACAAAACTGTAATCCTCAGAATCTTAACCATTTCTAAATTCTATTCTTCGTGCAGCGAAATCCTTTTCTCCCACGCCCAGGCGGCGGCGAGCGTCTCTTCCACGCTGCGCACTGCCTTCCAGCCGAGCTTCTCGTTTGCCAGCGAAGGGTCGGCCCATACGGCCGTGACGTCGCCTGCACGGCGGGGTGCGAAGCAATAATTGAGCCTGATTCCGTTAACCTTCTCGAATGCGTTCACGAGCTCGAGTACCGATACGGGCCTGCCGGTGCCTATGTTGAAGACTTCGTAACCGCTCTCCATCTTCCCGTCAAGCATTCTCCTCACCGCGCAGACGTGGGCCTTGGCAAGGTCGGTAATGTCGATATAGTCGCGCAGGCAGGTGCCGTCTGGAGTGGGGTAGTCGTTGCCGAAGATGCTCAGGCGCTCGCGCTTGCCGGCGGCCGTCTGCGTGATGTACGGAACGAGGTTGTTCGGTACGCCCCGGGGCAGTTCGCCTATGAGTGCGGAAGGATGGGCCCCGATGGGGTTGAAGTAGCGCAGGGCGGTGCCTCTCAGCCCGTATGCGGAGCAGCAGTCGCGAAGGAAATCTTCGCAAATCTGCTTCGTGTTGCCGTAGGGCGAGGTTGCGGGCAGTCGCGGCGAGGCTTCGGTTACGGGCAGCTCCTCCGGCTCGCCGTAAACGGTGGCGGATGAAGAGAAGAGCACCGCCGCACCGCTCTGCCTTGCGGCCTCAAGCACGTTGAGGAACGACAGGAGGTTGTTGCGGTAGTACTTCAGCGGCTCGGCCACCGATTCTCCCACGGCCTTGAACGCCGCAAAGTGAATCACCGCGTCGATTTTATAATCGGCGAACAGCTTCGCCACGGCGGAGGAGTCGCAGAAATCCATGTTTATGAAGGGAGGCTCCTTGCCGAGTATGGCGCACACTCCCTTGTAATTGGTGTCGTCGCAGTTCGACATATTGTCGGCAACCACCACCTCGTACCCGGCCTGCGAAAGCTCCACGGTGACGTGGCTGCCTATGAATCCGGCACCGCCGGAAACCAGTACAGTCTTAATCATAACCTACAAATTTATGAAATAAAAGTCCGATGACCAAAAATTTGACTACCTTTGTGCCATCTCGCCTATGGGACACGACAAGCTTCGCAAATTCGCTGAAAACGAAACCTTCTCCTGCCTGCTCCAGCCGTCGGCCGGCGAACTCCTGAAAGACGGATATTTCGCCCTGCGCGACCACGCGGTGAAGGGCCGCTGGAACGAGCGCTTCGGGCGCGAGGCACCGATAGTCCTCGAGCTCGGCTGCGGCAAGGGAGAATACACAACGGCTCTCGCCGAGAGCCGCCCGGAATGCAATTACATAGGCGTGGATATCAAGGGCGCACGCCTCTGGAAGGGCGCCAAGTACGCTACTCTCAATAACTTGAGCAACGTGGCCTTCCTCCGTACCCGCATCGAGTTCATAACGGCTTTCTTCGCCCCCGGCGAGGTGTCGGAAATCTGGCTCACCTTCTCCGATCCCCAGCCCAGGAGCGAGAACTCCCGCCTCACTTCACCCCTCTTTCTGGAGCGCTACCGTTCTTTCCTCGCCCCAGGGGGGCTGATTAAGCTCAAGACCGATTCGCAGTTCCTCTACCGGTACACGCAGGCGGTATGCCGGGCCAACGGCCTCGGCGTGAAGGAGTCCACCGAAGACCTTTATTCCGAAAGCGGGCGCTTCGACCCCTGCCTTTCGCAGGTGCGTACCTTCTATGAAGAGATGTTCCGCTCGCAGGGCTACCCCATCAGGTATATGAGCTTCACCCTCGATTCTGCCGGGCCCTTCGTGAGCCCGTCCGACTTCGACCCCCTGTACTGGCGCTCGGTGGAAGGCTACCGCACCCTCTTCGGGCGCGATACAGCCGAAACCCGCCGGCAGAAGCTGGCCTCCGGAGAATCGGAGTAGCCCTTGTGGTCCGAGCCGCCTCCTGGAACGGCCGCTGCCTGAAAATCGTCATTTATTGGTATTGACAGTAACGGCTCTCTGCCTTATCTTTGCAGGCGGAAATGAGCAAAAGCAGGTATATATGCAACGGCGACTGTGCCCGCTGCCCTTTCGTTAAAGGCAGCGAGTATTGCAACACCGGCCCTGTCGAGAGCCGTTTCGCCCACAGGATAGACCGTGTCATCACCAACCGCTGGCTGGGCATTCCCATTCTTTGCCTGGTACTTTTCGCGGTGTTCCAGCTTTCGTTCACGCTCGGAGCCTATCCGCAGGCCTGGATAGAGGCGGGAGTTGACGCCCTGTGCGCGTGGTGCATCTCGGCGCTCCCTGCCGGCTGGGCTTCCAGTATGCTGGTTGACGGCATCATAAGAGGCTGTGGTTCAGTAATTTCGTTCCTTCCGAACATAGTCCTGCTGTTCTTCTTCCTCTCGCTTCTTGAAGACTCCGGCTATATGGCCCGCGCTGCATATCTTATGGATAAGCTGATGCACGTCATCGGCCTTCACGGCAATTCCTTCGTGCCTATGCTGCTGGGCTTCGGCTGCAACGTCCCCGCCATAATGGCCGCAAAGCAGATACATAACCCCAAGGACAGGACCCTCACGATGCTGATGATTCCGTTCATGTCCTGCTCTGCGAGGCTCCCGGTGTACCTGCTTATGGTCGCAGCCTTCTTCCCACGGCACAAGGCTCTGGTAATGATAGGATTGTACCTCACGGGAATTATCCTCAGCATTCTCTTTGCACTGGTGATGAAGCACACCGGCATCCTGCGCTCCGACGGCCCCGACGACATCTTCGAACTGCCCCCGTTCCGCTTTCCGGCGGCAGGGGAGTTCTTCGGCCATATATGGATGAGGACGAAGGATTACCTCCAGAAAATCACCACCGTAATCCTTGCCGCCTCCGTAATAATCTGGGCTCTGGAATACTTCCCGCTCAAAGACGGGCAGCCCGCAGAACCCGATTCCTCCTGCCTTGCTATGATAGGCAAGGGGATGGAACCGGTGATGAAGCCCCTCGGCTTCGACTGGAAGATGAATGTTTGCATCCTTACGGGGCTTCCTGCCAAAGAGGCCATAGTCAGCACGATGGGGATACTCTATCCGCCGGTGGCAGGTGAATCGATGACGGAAGCCCTGCAGGCTTCTGGAGCTTTCGACACTGACACGGCCGTGGGCTTTATGCTCTTCGTGCTGCTGTATTTCCCCTGCGTGGCTACGGTGCGCACGCTGCGCAAGGAGGCCGGAGCGGGCTGGGCCCTTTTCACGGTCGGGCACTCCCTGCTGCTGGCCTGGCTGCTGGCCTTCCTTGCGAGGCTTATTCTATAGAATTTATATCTACCAGGCCGTTGAGGATGGCGTAGGCGGTAAGGCCCGGGACGGTTCGTATTCCGGTCTTGCGGGTGATGTTCTTGCGGTGGGTTATCACCGTGTTCACAGATATGTTGAGGGCGTCAGCTATCTCTTTGTTCAGCAGCCCTTTGGCTACAAGTTTCAGGACTCCTTCCTCGCGGCGGCTCAGAACTCCGGCGGAGTCGTTGCCCGGGCCGTTGCCGCCGCCGTCTGCGCCCGCCTCGTTCCTTCCTTCGAGCAGCCTTGCCACGGGTACGAGGATGGAGTTTTCGATATAGGTATGGTGAAGCAGGTCTTCCTGCAGGCTGAATATCTTCCAGAGCACCCGGGCCCGCAGGGCGTCGTCGCATTCGCGGGGCAGTGACTTCATTATCAGGTTCTTGAGGTCGGATACGGTTTCGTCGATGCTGCCGTGGTTCTCTTCGAACACCGCTATGGAGTAGTCCTGCCTGCGCTTCCCCTCCATCAGCGAGCGGAGGTAAGGAATCACCACCTGCTCTTCGTAGGAGAAGTGCCGTATGAGGCCGTTGCTGCAGTCGTCGAAGAACTTGCGTATGACGTTGCGGCTGGTTACTGTGCAGGGCAGGGTGAGCTCGCGAAGGCTCTCCGCCAGGCTCTTGAGCTCGCGGTTCACGTAGTCGTCGTGCGAGTTGTGAAGGTAGGTAAGAAGGTCGCAAAGGCTGCAATTGCGGAGCATTTCGGCCGTGGGCCTGAAGTCGGGCGACGAGTACACCGAGCAAATTAGGATGAAGGTATCGGCGCTCAGCGAGGCCGCTCGGCAGATTTCCTCTACGCTCCTCTCGGCGAAGCTGCCTCCTATGCCGAGCCGCGAGAGTATTTTCAGCAGATGGTAGTCGCTCTCTACGAGCTCCGCCATTTTCATTCTTTTGTCAAGCTTTTTCATACTGTCTGTTTTTTGCCGCTGCAAGAGGGGCTGCGTCGCAGGATTGCCGGCGCCAGGCGTTGCAGGCAGGGGTGTGTTCTGCTTTGCCAGGTTGTTGGGGCTCCGCAGCCCCGGCTCCCACGCTCTCGCGCCGTGAAAACTCGCAGCCGCAGAAAGTCTGGTTGTAGAAGCCCTGCTCCCTTATTATCGCGTTCCTGCGCTCCTGCAGGCCGCCCTTGCGCCAGTTGCGGCCCCACCATTCCACGCCCGTGCCGCTGCAGGCGGCTTCTCCTGCGGCATCCACCTGCGAGAGGTCCTTCCATCGCGACGATGCGAGGGTGGTAGTCAAGGTGTCGAAGCCCTCTTTCTGTGCAAATTCCGCTGCCCGCCCGAGCCTGTAGCGGAAGCAGGCGGCGCATCGAAGGCCCCTTTCCGGCTCTTTTGCAAGGGGAGAGCGGGCGCCTTCGGGCCCGAGTACGCAGCGGAGCCAGTCGCCGTGGTCGTAAATGTCCTCGGCGGTTTCAACTCCAAGAGAGTCGCAATATCGCTTTAACTCACTGAGCCTCAGCCTGTATTCGGCCTCCGGGACGATATTGGAATTGCTGAAGAACACCACCGGCCTAAGCCCGTCGCGCAGCAGGCATTCTATTATGGCTCCTGAACACGGAGCGCAGCAACTGTGGAGCAAAAGACGCTTCATCTGAAAAATTTATCAAAGATACGCAAATAATTTTTGCGAATTTGCTAATAATAGTTATTTTTGCAGTCCCAAATAATCGCGGTAGTGGTGAAATGGTAGACACGCTACTTTGAGGGGGTAGTGGGCGTTAGCCTGTGTGAGTTCGAGTCTCACCTACCGCACGACGAGACAGGTCCTTCCGGACTTGTCTCGTTTGCATATAGCATTGTTTTTGCTATATTTGTGCAGGTAACAATTATTGGAGCTATGGCAACATATACATCCTTTGCTATCTTTTCCGCAAAGATAGCACTTTGCTCTCGGCTTATAGACACAGACTTTTGCAGGTGACCCGGTTTGGATTATCAGGAGCAGATACCAATTCAGATTAGTGTATATCCGAACCGCATCGTCTTCTGGAACCCTGGCGAACTACCGGAATCCTGGACTGTTGAGAGCTTGCTGAAGAAACACCCTTCCAAAGCCTTCAATCCAGCAATCGCCAATGCTTTCTTCCGCTGCGGAGAAGTCGAGGCTTGGGGGCGCGGCATCGGCAAGATTGTAAATGGTGCCATTGCAGAGAAACTCCTGCCGCCGGTATTCGACACTTCTTTCGGCGGACTTATGGTCACGTTCTTCAACAGTCCTGCGGCGCAGCTCAAAGAGGCGGGAATAAGTGAGCGTGGCATCCAGGCCGTGGAATTCGCCTTGAAGAATGGTCGTATAACGAATACTGATGTACAAGAGATGGCCTAGGTTAGTAAACCGACAGCTACACGGCTTTTGTCATCATTATCCAAGTACCTTGAAGTAAAGGGTACTACGGGAAAGGGAACGTATTACGTCGTCAAAGGGCTCACAAAGGGCTCATAATTCACCGAGTGAGTTGGGTGAAGGACGGCTGATATGATTTGTAAGTGTTTGGTTTTCTGAATATTCTCATATTCTATCCTTTTATTCCAAAGGGCTCACAAAGGGCTCACGCCAGCATAGCTTTGAATTATTGAACACGTTGACTTGCTTTGAAGGAAATCCTCATATACATCGGGCTTGCCGCTTTAGGTGCTCTCGTTCTCTATCTGATAGTCAAGTCTATCGTAGAGAGTATCAAGCGTGAACAGTTTCGTAAGAAGAACCGTGAGACGCAATTCTCAGGCAGCGCTGTAAAGGAGGAGAAAGGATTCTGGGCATCACTGTTTACGCCCAAATATAGCAGCCGGGCAGAAGCCATTGGCGATTATGGTGAGAAGAGGGTTTCCTCATTCTTGGAGGATCTGGACTGCGAAGACTACCGGGTTTACAATGACCTTTTGATTCGCAGCGGCAATTACACCACACAAGTTGACCATATTGTTATCTCTCGCTACGGCGTTTTTGTGTTGGAGACCAAGAATGTCCACGGGAAGGTATATGGCGGCGGTAATGCTGAGTTCTGGAAGCAGTATCTGCCAGACACCGGCTACAAGCGCTACGGCTTTACCCAGGAGCATCAGCTGAGAAATCCGATATGGCAGAATGACGGGCACATCAAGACGCTGAGGAAGCTTGTTTTTGGTAGCGATGTTCCCGTGTATGGGATTGTCGTTTTTCCAAGCGATACGGAGATAAATGTCACTGCGCAGCAGCCGGTCTTGAATATGTACAACGTGGTGCCATACATCAAGCAATACCGGGATGCCGTTCTGTCATTAAATCAAATGGACTTTTATCGCAGGCGTCTTCTTGAGGTGATCTCCACCTCGGAGTCTGACCGCAAAGAGCACCTTGGTAATGTTTATCGGAACAAAGAACGCAG
>JAFSVP010000049.1 GCA_017444905.1 Bacteroidales bacterium | reverse complement strand
AGTACGTTGTGGATTTCTCGGCCGACCCCGTGCCACAGGTGACCTACCAGGTTGGAGCAATAGTATTCCGCAAGAGACTGCTCCTGAGCGCATAGAAAGACCGCCTGCTCATAAAGTACGAGCTGCTCGGAGGCCCTTCCGCCGTCACGCTGATGCTCAAGCCCTTCCTCGCGTTCCGCAATATCCACGCCCTGACGCAGCGCAACGACGACGCCAACACTTCATTCACCGAGATTCCTGCCGGCGTGTCGTTCCGTATGTATCCCAACTTCCCCGACCTGCACCTGCAGCTCAGCGACAAGGCGGCCGAATGGAAGTTCCTGCCCTGCTGGAACAACCGCATAACCTACTCCGACGAGTACCGCCGCGGCTTCGACTGCACCGAGGACCTCTACACCCCCGGCATCCTGAGCGTGCGGCTCGGCAAGGGCTCGTCCGTCGTCTTCTCCGCCTCCGTCGACGAGGAAGACCCGGCAAAGCTCAAGAGAGCCTTCTCCGACGGCGCCCGCAAATGCCACGAAATCACCAATTCCCGCGAGCAGCTGGAGCGCTGCGCCGATACCCTGATTACCCGTCACAACGGTGTGGAGATGATAAACGCCGGCCTTTCGTGGATGTACACGGGGCTCCTGCGCGAGACCCTGCAGGCCCTCCCGGGGCTTACGCTCCACGGCCTTCACAGCGCCGCGCACTTCGAGGAAATCCTCGACAACCTGATATCCGCGGAGCAGGAGCGCCTCTTCCACCGCACCACGCAGGTTGAGGCTCCCCTCTACCTCGCCTCCACCCTCCAGGCCTACCTCGACTACGGCGCAGACCCGGCGGCGGTATGGAAGAAATACGGCGACACGGTCAAAGGCATAGTCGAGAGTTATCTCCCCGGCCAGAGGAGGGAGGTCACGATGCATCCCAACGGCCTGCTCTGGGCCCAGATGGACGGAGTCGCCCTCAGCTGGATGAACGCCTACATCGGCGGGCGCGCCGTCACCGAGCGCCCCGGCTACCAGGTTGAAACCAACGCCTTCTGGTACAATTCGATAGCCTTCGCCATCGAGATGGAAGAGAAGTACGGTGAGGCCGACGGCGACTTCGTATCGAAGTGGAAACCCATACGCGACCTTGTCCGCGGCAGCTACCAGTCCACTTTCTGGAATGAAAGGAACGGGTGCCTCGCCGACTACGTCGACGGCTACGGGCAGAACGGCGACATACGCCCCAACCAGCTCTACGCCGTGTGGGTGAAGCATTCTCCCGTTGACGAGGAGCTCGCCCCCGGCATCCTCAGGGTGGTGGACAACGAGCTCGTCACCTCCCGCGGCATACGCACCCTCTCGCCCCGCGACCCCAAGTACCGCGGAGTGTACGAGGGCTCGCAGCTCGACCGCGACAACGCCTATCACCAGGGCTGCACCCGCCCGTTCCTGCTCGAGCAGTACGTCGAGGTGAGCTTCAGGGTGAAGGGCCCTTCGTTCATCAAGAAGGCCGAGTGGCTCACCGAAGGCTTCATGGCCGACCTCAGCAAGCATGGCGTAGGCGCGTTCTCGGAGCTCTACGACGGCGATCCGCCCCACGAGCCCCACGGAGCCATCTCCTCCGCGCTCAGCACGGCGGCTCTTCTGACTGTAGCCGACACGATCGAAAAATATAAAGACAACAGATAGAGTATGAAAGTTTTGATGTTCGGCTGGGAGTTTCCGCCCCATATCGCGGGCGGGCTCGGAACGGCCTGCGAGGGTATCGTGAAGGGCCTTGCGCATAACGGAGTGCAGACCCTGTTCGTGATGCCCCGGGCCAGCGGCGACGAAGACCAGAGCGCCACGACCATCATAGACGCCAGCGACGTCGAGGTCCGCACCGTGAGCAGGGCGGCCGCCGACGCCACCGAGGCGGTGAAATACCTGTACGTCGATTCCAACATAGTCCCGTACGTCGATCCTGAAGAGTACTTCAGCGCCATCGAGAAGATGAAGACCACGCATACGGAGGTCACGACGGTAGGCTTCGGGCAGAAGTTCCGCTTCTCGGGCAAGTACGGCGCGAACCTGATGGAAGAGGTAGCCCGCTACGCCCAGGTCGGAGGCACCATAGCGGTGAATCACCGCGACGAGTTCGACGTGATTCACGCCCACGACTGGCTCACCT
>JAFSVP010000048.1 GCA_017444905.1 Bacteroidales bacterium | reverse complement strand
GTCGCTTTTGGCTCCGTCGCTTACGAAAACCTCGTCGGGACTTATTCCGAGGCCTGCATAATCGCAGGAGGCTATGAGTTCCCGGAGGAAGCCGTAGCCCTGCTCAGGGCCGTAGCCCCGGAAGGTCGCCGCCGAAGAGCATTCGTCCACGGCCTCGTGCATAGCCTTTATTACGGCCGGGGCGAGCGGAAGAGTGACGTCCCCCACGCCCATCCTTATCACTTTGATTTCAGGATGGGCGGCAGCGAATGCGGCCTGCCTCGACGCTATCCCCGAAAAGAGATAGCTGGGCTCGAGCAGCCGGAAATTGTCATTTATCTTCGCCATCGACCGGCAGAGTTACAGTCCCTTCGAACACGAGATTAGCGGGGCCTTTCATATACACCTTCCGGCTTACAGTGTCGCAGCGTATTTCAAGGTCTCCCCCGTCGGAACGCACCGTACAACTCTCGGGGGCGATGCCCTTGAGCACCGCCGCAACTGCCGTAGCGCACGCTCCGGTACCGCAGGCCATAGTCATCCCGCTGCCCCTCTCCCACACCTTCATCTTGATGAGTCCGGGATAGAGGGAGGTCGCAAATTCCACGTTCGTCCTGTCGGGGAAAAGAGCGTGGTGCTCTATGGACTTCCCGTAAACCGCCACCGAATTGATAGAATCGGTAAAGACTACGAAATGCGGATTGCCGACATTCACTGACATGCCGTCGAAGAAATGGTTGCCAATGTTCAGCCCCAGGGGTCGGGCCTCGAAGCTTCCCATATCCACCGTAACGAGCGACACTTTGCCGTCAGCTCCGGTTTCAAGGCTCAATGTCCTCACTCCCGAAGCCGTTTCGAGAGTGATTTCCTTCTTGTCGGTCAATCCCTTGTCATAGACGTACTTGCCGACGCACCTTGCGCCGTTGCCGCACATCAAGCCTTCTGAACCGTCGGCATTGAAGATCCTCATACTGAAATCGGCAACGCTGCTTCCGCCTATCAGAATCAAGCCGTCGGAACCAATGCCGGTATGCCTGTCGCCCATCCAGACTGCAAGCGCCTGCGGGTCTTCAATCGGGAAGCGCATTGCATCGACATACACATAGTCGTTGCCGAGGCCCTCCATCTTGGTAAATTCAATCGTTCTTGCCATAATTCTCAGGATTAAGGTATGAATCAACTGCTTTCGCCGTCTCGCGTCCGCTGGCGATTGCCCTCACCACGAGGCTGGCGCCGTTCTTCGCGTCGCCGCAGAGGAATACGTTCTCAGGATATTCCGGGTGCTGTGGTTTGAGGAAGCCCATTGCCAGCAGCACCAAATCGCACTCGATAATCTCCTTCTCGCCGGTAGCTTTCATCACCGGGCGCCTTCCGTCTGCGGCCGGAATCCACTCCACCCTCTCAACTTCGACTCCCGCCACGTTGCCGCGGCCGTCGTCCAGGAAGCGGTTGGATGCAAGGCACCAGCGCCTCACGCAGCCCTCTTCGTGACTCGTGGAGGTCCTCAGGACCTGCGGCCAGTACGGCCAGGGCGTTGCCGGGTTCTCGCCCTCCGGCGGTTTGGGCATTATCTCTATCTGGGTAACAGCGAGCGCACCGTGCCTGTGGCAGGTACCGATGCAGTCACTTCCGGTGTCGCCTCCGCCGATTACGAGCACCCTCTTCCCTTTCGCGTTCACGAGCTCTTCCGAGGGGAATTCCCGGCCTTCGAGTATCTCGTTCTGCTGCGTGAGCATCTGCAGGGCGAAATAAATGCCCTTCAGTTCACGCCCGGGGATTGAAAGGTCGCGCGCTACGGGCGTACCGGTGGCTATCACGCAGGCGTCGAAGCCTTCCGGCACGGTGCCCGGAGTGATGAAGGTATCACAGATGAAATGAATGCCCTCGTCTTCCATGAACTTTATCCTGCGGTCGATGATGAACTTGTCGAGCTTGAAGTTGGGGATGCCGTAGCGCACCAGTCCGCCGGCCTTCTGCATCTTGTCGAAGACGGAGACCTCGTAGCCGAGGCAGTTGAGCCTCACCGCGGCCGAAAGCCCCGAAGGGCCGGCGCCCACGACGGACACTTTCTTTCCGTTGCGCGAATAGATGCACGGTTTGATATAACCTTCGGCAAAAGCCTTCTCGATTACGGCACACTCGTTCTCGCGCGTGGTCACCGGCTCTGAAATGGTATGGTTCAGGACGCAGCTCTTTTCACAGAGGGCGGGGCATACGCGGCCGGTAAATTCCGGAAAATCATTGGTCTGCGACAGCAGGCGGAAAGCATATTCCCATTCGTTGCGGTAAATCGCGTCCTGCCACTCGGGAGGGCGGTTGCCCAGAGGGCAGGCCCAATGGCAGAACGGGACACCGCAATCCATGCAGCGGGAGGCCTGGCGGCGGCGCTCCGACTCGTTGAGCACCTGCTCGACCTCGCTGAAATCACAAATCCTTTCGTGTACGGGCCTGTGTCCAGCCTCCTGGCGGGGCACGGTCAAAAATGCTTTAGGATCTCCCATATATTATTCGGATTGTACTGTGTTAATCTTGCTCTGAAGGCGTTTGAGAGCCTCTTCCTGAAGCACGCGCCTGTATTCGACGGGTGTTACCTGGATAAATTCCTCAACCCTCTCGTTCCACTCCGAGAGCAGTTTGCCGGCAAGGGCCGAACCAGTCCTCCGGTAATGCTCCTCAATGAGTGACTTGAGCTCGCGGCGGCGCTCGCTCTCTTCGATGAGGCCAAGCTCAATCATATCCATGTTGCAGTAATAATCAAAGCAATGGCCGGGGTCCCACACATAGGCCAGACCACCCGACATGCCGGCGGCGAAGTTCCAGCCCACAGGGCCGAGGACGACCACCCGACCGCCTGTCATATACTCGCAGCAATGGTCTCCGGCGCCCTCCACCACGGCTACCGCTCCGGAATTGCGCACGGCGAAGCGTTCGCCGGCCTTTCCGTTGATGAACAGCCTTCCGGAAGTGGCTCCGTAAAGAATGGTATTGCCTGCAATAACATTTTCAGCGGCGTCAACCTTCAGGGGCTCGGGAGGAAGTATGGAGATAACTCCCCCGGAAAGACCCTTGGCCACGTAGTCGTTGGCCTCGCCTTCAAGCGTAAACTCCACGCCCTTCATAAGGAATGCTCCGAAACTCTGTCCAGCCGAGCCCTTGAAGCGCACGCATACGCTTCCGTCGGGAAGACCGGCGTCGCCGTGTTCGCGGGCGATGTGGCCCGACACGAGGGCGCCGACGCTGCGGTCGGTATTGACTATTCCGAATTCGAGCGACACGCTCCCTCCGGGAGCCATTCCCTTAACCGCATCCAGTATCTGCCTGTCGGGGAGCGACGGCATCCTGGTTCCCTTCATTGCACGGTGCACGTGGCACTCGTAGGCGGGAGCGAAGAGAAGCCTGTGCAGGTCGAGGCCGGAAATCTTCTCGCCAGCTCCGGAAAGGTCGGTTTCTATAAGGTCGCTGCGGCCAATGATTTCGTCGAAGCGGCGGAAGCCCATATCGGCGAGATATTCCCTCACTTCGCGGGCAAGGAAACGGAAGTAATTGACGAGGTCTTCACTCTTGCCGCGGAAGCGTTCGCGCAGGCGCTCGTCCTGCGTAGCCACGCCTACCGGGCAGGTATTGGAATGGCACTTGCGCATCAGCACGCAGCCCAGAACTATGAGCTGTGCCGTTCCGAAGCCGAATTCCCCGGCGCCGAGCAGGGCCATCGAGATTATATCCAGGCCGGTCTTCAGCTGGCCGTCGACCTGAAGTTCGACCTTGTCGCGCAAGTTATTGAGAACCAGCGTTTGATGAGTTTCGGCAAGACCGATTTCCGGCGGTACGCCGGCATACCTTACCGACGACGCGGGAGATGCTCCGGTTCCGCCTTCGGCTCCCGATATGACTATGATATCGGCGCCTGCCTTGGCGACTCCGGCAGCGATGGTGCCCACTCCGCTCTCGGCGACGAGTTTCACGCTCACCTTCGCGGCAGGATTAACGTCCTTAAGGTCGTAAATCAGCTGGGCGAGGTCCTCGATGGAATAGATATCGTGATGGGGCGGAGGCGAAATGAGCGAAATTCCGGGAATGGAATGCCGCGTCCTCGCGATGATTTCATTCACCTTGAAGCCTGCCAGCTGACCGCCTTCGCCGGGCTTTGCACCCTGGGCAATCTTTATCTGTATTTCAGTGGCGTTCACGAGGTAGTTCGCAGTCACGCCGAAGCGCCCGGAAGCGACCTGCTTGATTTTGCTGCAGAGGCTCACGCCGCCGGATTCAGCTCCGAAGCGGGCGGAATCCTCGCCGCCCTCTCCCGTATTGCTGCGGCTGCCCAGGCTGTTGAGGGCGAGGGCGATAGCTTCGTGGGCCTCCTTGCTGATGGCTCCGAAAGACATTGCGGCTCCCACGAACCTGCGGACTATGTTCTCTTCCGGCTCCACTTCCTCCACGGGTATGGGGTTGCGCTTGATACGGAAGAGATTGCGAATGAACATGGGGTCACGCCGGCCGTCTATCATCGAGGTAAACTCCTTGAATTTGGAGTAGCTGCCGCTACGGGCCGCCAGCTGAAGAGTGGCGATGGCCTCGGGAGTCCAGGCGTGCAGGATTCCGTCTTTACGGAACGAATACTGCCCCGTCATCGGAAGCACCGGGCCGGGCTCCGACAGGAAACCCTGACTGCACATTCTGGCTGCGTCGCGGGCGATGGTTTCAAGCCCTATTCCGCCTATGGTGGAAGTCTGGCCGCCGAAATAGCGGTCGAGGACCTCGCTGCCGAGGCCGACAGCCTCGAAAAGGCGGGCTCCGCGATAAGAGCGTATGGTGCTTATGCCCATCTTGCTCATTATCTTGAGCAGGCCCTTGTCAACAGCCTTGATGTAATTGTGGCGGGCGGTAATCTCGTCCATCTGCAGTTCTCCCTTCAGGACGAGATCCCTTATGACGGCAAAGGCCATATAGGGATTCACGGCGCTGGCTCCGTAACCGAGGAGCAGCGCGGCGTGCATCACCTCGCGGATTTCACCGCTTTCAACTATCAGGGCGGTCTGCACGCGCTTCTTGGCCCTCACGAGGTAATGGTGGATGGCGCTTACCGCCAGCAGCGAAGGAATAGCCGCGTGAGTGGAATCAATTCCACGGTCGGTCAGTATCAGGTAGTTGATACCCTCGTCAACCGATTTTTCAGCCTCCCGGCAAAGTCTTTCGAGGCTGCGCTCGAGGCCGGCGGCACCTTCTGCCGGATTGAAGAGTATCTGAAGCTTTTCCGTACGGAAGCCCTTGTAGCGTATGTTGCAGAGGGTGTCCAGTTCGGCATTGGTGATGACAGGCTGAGGCAGGCGCACCATCTTGCAGTGCGAGCTGTCGGGCTGGAGAATATTCATACCCACCGCGCCGATATACTCCGTAAGAGACATTACAAGCTCTTCGCGTATGGGGTCTATCGGAGGGTTCGTCACCTGGGCAAACTGCTGCCTGAAATAATTGAAGAGGAGCTGAGGGCGCTGCGAAAGCACCGGAAGCTGGGTGTCGTTGCCCATCGACATCACGGGTTCACGCTTGTCGCGGCACATCGGGAGAATAATCCTGTCTATATCCTCGCGCGTGTAGTCGAAGGCCATGAGCTTGCGGGAGTAGTCTTCCACCGAATAGTCGCCCTTGCGTCCGCTTCTGAGGCTGCCGAGCTCTACGCGGCCGTCGGAGAGCCACTTTCCGTACTCGTACTCCGAAGCCAGGGCCTTCTTTATCGAAGCGTCGTCGAGAATCTCGCCCGTCCGAGTATCGACGAGCAGGATTTTTCCGGGGTGCAAGGCTCCCTTCCTTTCAATAATTGCAGGATCGACGTCAAGGCAGCCGGCCTCCGAAGCCATTATGAACATTCCGTCGGAGGTTACCAGATACCTTGCGGGCCTAAGGCCGTTGCGGTCAAGCATTCCTCCGGCGTACCTGCCGTCGGTAAAGAGCAGGGCTGCGGGGCCGTCCCACGGCTCCATCAGGATGGAATGATACTCGTAATAATCCTTCAGCGCCTGGTCGATGGGGTTCTTCTCGTTGAACGACTCCGGTACCAGCATCGACATCGCGTGAGGGAGAGTCATCCCGGAATGAACGAAAAACTCGAGGGCGTTGTCAAGCGACGCGCTGTCGCTCCGGCCGGGCTGTATGACGGGAGAAATATCGCTCACCTTCCCCAGGGGGCCGGAGTCGAGGACGCTCTCTCTCGCCTCCATCCATGAACGGTTGCCGCGTATGGTGTTGATTTCACCGTTGTGCGCCACCATACGGAAAGGCTGGGCCAGCGACCACTCGGGGAGAGAGTTGGTACTGAACCTCGAATGCACTATCGCAAGGCCGCTGGTAAGGAACGGGCTCTGAAGGTCGGCGTAATACTTGCGAAGCATTACCGAGGTAAGCATTCCCTTATAGACCATAACCCTGCTCGAGAGCGACACTATGTAGAAAGATCTGTCGTCTATCCTGCGTTCGACGTGCCTGCGAAGCAGATAAAGCTCGCGCTCGAAGCTCTCGGGATTGTCGGTTCCGGTTATGAATACCTGCACGATACGGGGTTCCGCCTCGGCAGCCGCCCCTCCTATTATACTTGAATCGACCGGCACTTCCCTGACGTGGAGCAGCTTGAAGCCCGATTTCTCAGTTTCCTCTCTGAGCACGTCAAGATAAGAGCCGGCAGCGGCCTCGTCTTTCGGAAGGAAAACGAGGCCGGTCCCGTACCGGTATTTCTCCGGTACGGGAATGCCTTGCAGAAGTATGAACTCGTGGGGAATCTGGATCAGGATGCCTGCTCCGTCGCCGCTCTTGCCATCGGGATCCTCGGCACCCCTGTGCTTCATGTTCTCGAGGACCGTGAGCGCCGAATCCACCAGCGAGTGGGTCTTGCCGCATTTCAGGTTTACGAGCATTCCTATGCCGCAGGCATCATGCTCGTATTCCCTCTTGTATAATCCGTAATTATCTGTCATAAAACTAATTGAATGGACAGCTTGCTAGTTGATAAAAAGAATCTCCCTGTACTTGGGCAGCGGCCAGAGGTCGTTGTCGGTAATCTCTTCGAGCTTGTCGATGGACTTGCGGATGGAGAACAGAGAATCGGCGATGGCGTGGTATGCGAGCGCCTTCTCATAGATATCCTCTATCACGTTCGCCTTCTTGCGTGCCTCAACCATAGCCTCCACCTTCTCCGAAAGTGCGGACACGAGTGCGGATATATCCTTGACGAGCTTGATTTGGGTCGAGGCGAGGCTCTCCCAGGAGTCAGGGAAGTCCTTCCGCATCATGTCGATGTTGCCGAGCAGGCTCGACTGGTAGTTCACCGCCGCAGGGAGGATGTGGTTCGTGGCCATGCGGCCGGTAACCCTCGCCTCTATCTGCACCTTCTTGATATATGTCTCCCAGCGCACCTCGGTGCGGGCCTCGAGTTCCTTCTCGGAGAATACGCCGAGGCGCTTGAACATATCGACGGTCTTCTTCTCGGTGAAGGCCTTGAACATTACGGGCACGCTGGTCTCGGTGTCGAGTCCGCGCTTCGCCGCCTCCTTCTGCCACTCTTCGGAATAGCCGTTGCCGTCGAAGCACACGACGTCAATGACCGAAGCGATGATGGGCTTGAGGACATCCATTATGGCCACGTTGTACTTCTTGCCTGCGGCCATCTCCTTGTCAACCGCCGCCTTGAATTCCAGCAGCTGGTCAGCTACCGCGGAGGAGAGAGTGGTAATGGCCCCCGAGCAGTTGGCACTGGAGCCTACCGCCCTGAATTCGAAACGGTTGCCGGTAAAGGCGAAAGGCGAAGTACGGTTGCGGTCGGTATTGTCTATGAACAGCTCGGGAATCTCCACGAGGCCCAGTGAATGGCCTTTCTTGCCTGCAATCTCGATGGGCGTGTCGGAGGGGACGGTGAGGAGCTTGTGCAGCACGTCAGTCATGGTCTTTCCGAGGAAAGCCGAAATTATTGCGGGCGGAGCCTCGTTGGCGCCCAGACGGTGAGCGTTGGTGGCGCTTGCGATGCTTGCCTTGAGTACCGAGTTGTATTTCTGCACTGCGGCGAGCACGTTCACGAAGAAGGTGACGAACTGCAGGTTGCTCTTGGCGTCCTTGCCCGGAGCAAGGAGCATGGTGCCGGTATCGGTGCCGAGCGACCAGTTGTTGTGCTTGCCGCTTCCGTTGATGCCCTCGAAAGGCTTCTCGTGGAAGAGGACAACGAAACCGTGCTTGCGCGCGATGGTGTTCATCACGTTCATTATAATCTGGTTCTGGTCATTCGCAAGATT
>JAFSVP010000047.1 GCA_017444905.1 Bacteroidales bacterium | reverse complement strand
CGCTATCCTATGCTCTCGCTTGGCAACACATACAGCATCGGCGAGATAGAGGAATTCGCAGCCCGTGCCGACCGCAGCCTTCAGGAAGAATTCAGCTACTCCTGCGAACTTAAGTTCGACGGTACCGCCATCAGCCTCACCTACTCCGGCGGAGAGCTTGTAAGGGCCCTTACCCGGGGCGACGGCAAGGTTGGCGACGACGTCACCGCCAATGTCCTCAGGATTGAAGGCATACCCCGCAGGCTGAAGGGAGATTATCCTCCGGAATTCGAAATAAGAGGCGAGGTGCTGATGCCCTACGAGGCCTTCGAGGAGCTTAACCGCGACCGCGAGGAGATAGGCGAGGCCCCGTTTGCCAACCCCCGCAACGCCGCTTCCGGCTCCCTCAAGCTCAGCGACCCCGACGAGGTTGCCCGTCGCGGCCTTACCTGCACCCTTTACCACATTCCTGCGGAGTGCATCCCCTTCGCCACCCACTCCGAAGCCCTCGACAAAGCCGTTTCCTGGGGCCTTCCCGTCTCGGGCGAAAGGCGCATCTGCCGCAATATCGGAGAGATTAAGGCCTATATCGACCATTGGGACAAGGCCCGCCGCTCCCTTCCCTTCGCCACCGACGGCATAGTAATAAAGATAAATGAACTCAGTTCCCAGCGCAGCCTGGGCTACACCGCCAAGTCGCCCCGCTGGGCCGTGGCGTATAAATTCCCGGCCGAAAAGGCCTGCACCGAGCTCCTGAGCATCGACTACCAGGTCGGGCGCACCGGGGCTGTGACACCCGTGGCGAATCTTGACCCCGTGCATCTGGGAGGCACGGTCGTACGCAGGGCAACCCTTGTCAACGCCGACCAGATAGCCTCTCTGGACCTCCGCGTGGGCGATTTCGTATATGTAGAGAAGGGCGGAGAGATTATTCCCAAGATAACCGGTCGCGACCTTTCGCGCCGGCCTGAAGGGAGCGTGCCCGTAGTGTTCCCCGAGCGCTGCCCCGACTGCGGCACTCCCCTCGTGAAACAGGACGGAGAGACAAAGTGGTTCTGCCCTGCAGGCGACACCTGCCCCACGCAAATCAAGGGGCGCATCCTGCATTTTATAGGCCGCAAGGCAATGAACATACTTGCAGGAGAGGCCACGGTTGACCAGCTGTACGAAGCCGGCCTCGTGCGCAACCCTGCCGACCTTTACGACATCCCCGCGGTCAAGCTCCTTGCCCTCGAAGGCTGGCAGGACAAGTCGTCGAGGCGCTTTCTCGACAGTGTCGCCGCTACGGTGGACGTCCCCTTCGAGAGGGTTCTGTTCGCTCTTGGCATAAGGTTCGTAGGAGAAACTACGGCACGGGTCCTCGCAAGGCATTTCGGCAGTATCGACGCCATAGCGGCCGCTTCGGCCGGGAGCCTCGGGGAGGTAGCCGAGATAGGCGGAGTCATTGCCGCCAGCGTTTACGACTTCATGCACGACGATAAGAATCTTGAAATGATAGGGCGCCTAAGGGCAAAGGGCCTGCAGTTTACCGTAAAAGACGGGGCCGGGCGGCTTTCCAGCGCCCTCGACGGCCTCACGATAGTAATCAGCGGCAATTTCTCAATCCCGCGCGAAGCGATGAAGGAGCTGATTGCAAGGCACGGCGGCAAGTGTACCTCGTCGGTCAGCAAGTCCACCTCTTTCCTGCTTGCCGGCAGCAAGCCGGGCCCGGAGAAGCTCGCGAAATGTGAAAAGCTGGGCATAAAAGTCATAGGCGAAGACGAATTCAGGGAGATGCTCCCCGCCGGCGGCGCAGCTGAAACCGGCTCACTCGTGCCCGGAGCAAACGCCTCCCCCGCTTCCGGAGACGCCCGCAGCGAAGAAACCGCAGTGCAATTATCTCTCTTCTGATATGGGCAGGATTACCGACCTTTTCTCTGACAGAATCTGGTCAATCGACACCACCAAGTGCTCGAAATGGTATTCCCGTACCGTCAACTTCATAAAGCTCATACGCATAACGGTAGTCACCTTCGCCGAGAACAGGATGGGCTTCCAGTGCGTCGCGCTGAGCTATTTCGTCACTCTGGCGCTGATTCCGCTCTGCGCCTTCCTCTTCGCCGTGTCGGGCGGTATGGGCCTCTCGGAATACGTCGACGAGGCTCTCCTCGCCCTTGCCTCCGACGTCGACCAGGACCTGCTCACGATGATTCACGACAAGTCGATGAATCTCATAGACATAGCCCAGAACGGCTGGGTGGGCGTCATTTCGGCCCTCACTTTCCTCTGGACCATACTCTGGATGATGTTCCAGG
>JAFSVP010000046.1 GCA_017444905.1 Bacteroidales bacterium | reverse complement strand
CCGCCGATGGAGAAAAGTCCAAGCGACGACTGGCACAGAACGCCCTGAAGATCGACCTCGACCTCGGTCAGGGTCATAGGCTCGTAAGCCTGCTTCTTGTTGGTGTTGTCCATAATGTTGTTATAAACGGTTAAAAAGTATTGTTCACAATTAACGAGCAAATTTACAAAGAATCCATTATATTTGCAAGAAAACTGCGATGAAAATAAGTTCTGATATATGTATAAACTCCCTTGCGGGGATGAAAATCGTGCACAGGAGCAACCTTTCGGGAGTGGGCAAGACTACCATTATAAGCCTGAATCCGTCGTCGGAGTGGCTGCTGGAAAATCTTAAGTCGCGCGAGTTCAGCGAGGAAGACGCCGTGCAGGCCCTACTGTCGCATTATGAGGTGGACGAGGACACTGCAAGGCGAGACGTTGCGCAATGGATTGAAAAGTTGCGCAAGGGAGGAATCATCGAGTGAACAGGTTCGGCATCAATCCCGAGTTCGAGGCCCTTCTGAGGCTCACCCGACGGGCGCTTTTCGGCGTCCGGGAGGAGGGTTCGGATGATATTTTCCGGGCGCTCGACTGGGAGAAGACGCTGCGTCTCAGCGGACGGCTCGCGGTTACGGCCATCACCTTCCCCGCCGTGGAGAAGCTGCCCGCCGACTGCAAGCCTCCCCTGGGAGTACTTCTGGCCTGGGGGCTGTCGGAGCGCCGCTGCCACGACGAGTACGCCGCCCGCCATCGCACGCTTGCATCTATAAGGAAGGTGCTGTCGGAGGACGGAATAGACCGCGTGTTACTGCTCAAGGGAGAAACTCTCTCCGCTCTGTATCCCGTGCCGGAGTCGAGAGCCAGCGGCGACATCGACATAATGCCACTCGAGAAGTTCGAAGAGAGCAACCTGGCTTTCGAGCGCAGGGGAGCCACCGTCGACCGCAGCAATACAAAGCACAGCGAATTCCTTTTCGAAGGCATTGACATAGAGAACCATACGCCAGAGGTTCATCCCCGATACCACCGCTGCGACTACCGCACCGAGCTGCTGGTCCAGAAGGCGGCGGAAGAAGGACGGCTCATCGCCCGGCCTGACGGATACCTCGAGCTGGACCCTGTGACCCAGGGCATCTACACGCTCAACCATTTTGCTCTGCATATCTATCAGAATGAGGAAGTTACTCTGCGGATGGCAGCCGACCTCGAGCTTCTGCTGCGGCGGTATCCGTCCATACTCCGGGATTGGGCCGGAGGGATAAGGTTCGCAGGGCTGGGCAGGTTCGCCAAGGTAGTCCTGCGTATGCTTGACATTCTTTTCGGAGAAGGCAGGGCGCCGTTCATGAAGGAAGAAAGCGGGGACGGAAGCAAGGTGGAGAGGGACGCTCTTTCGCTGATTCATCTGTATATGCTCGGTGAAGGGTCAAAGGCAGGGCGCCTGCTTATAAAGTACAGGTATCTTCCGAGAACGGGCTTCGAGCAGCTGAAGGACCTTGCAAAGAAGGCCCTGCGGATTGCCGGCAAGGCGGTCGGGATTGTAAAGAAGGCGCCGGGTGACGAAGGAAAGTCAGCGGAGGATGCGGAGTCGGAAGTCAGTGAAAAGAAGGCGTGACGATGGGCAGGAAAGCTTCTACATACCTTGTGTTGATAGCGGCGTTCTTCATCTACGCGCTCTCGTCGGTGGCCACGAAGGCGGCGTCGGGCTACCCCGCCCTGTCGGCCGGATGGCTTTTGTTCATCGCCGGAGCCGTGCTGATACTCGGCATCTATGCCATTGTGTGGCAGCAGATTATAAAGAGAATGCCGGTGTCGGACGCTTATATGTTCAGGGGCACGGTGATAATTTTCATTCTGCTTATCTCGTACCTGGTGTTCGGGGAGCCGGTCACTGCAAGGAACATAATCGGCGCGGCGGTTATTATCTGCGGCATAGCCATAAACGCAAAATCCTAAGAGTCAACGGAATGTATTACCTCATAGCCATATTCAGCGTATTCGTTTCGGCAGTCGCGCAGATGCTGCTGAAAAAGGGGGCGTCGGGCGAGCACGGCAGCGTTGTCAAGGAATACCTCAATCCCTGGGTTATAGGAGGTTACGCCCTGATGGGAGCGTCGCTTCTGCTGAACGTATTTGCTATGTCGAAGGGTCTTCAGGTAAAGGAGCTAAGCTCCATAGAGGCCCTGAGCTACATTTTCGTTCCGGTCCTCGCGCTGATATTCTTCAAGGAGCGCATTTCGGTACGCAAGGCCCTCTCCGCCGCCCTCATCCTCGCCGGCATCGCGATTTTCTTCAGCTGAAAAGGGGACTGGCTTTACAGGTGCGAGCAAATTCCTGGAGCGGCAGCGTCCCGGGATTAGCCACGGCTGCGCCGTGCCTTTTCCCTCAGGCTCCGCGAGCAATCGCAAGCCAAGCGCAACCGAAGGTTGCTTAATGTTTACTGGCAAGCCTTTACAGGTGCAAGCGGCAGCGTCCCGGGATTAGCCACGGCTGCGCCGTGCCTTTTCCCTCAGGCTCCGCGAGCAATCGCAAGCCAAGCGCAACCTCCGGTTGCTTAATGTTTACTGGCAAGCCTTTGCAGGTGCAAGCACCCGCACGGCCCGCCAGTAAACATTAACGCCGCACTCGCGTGCGGCGCTTGGCTGCGATTGCATTGCGCGGAGGCGGAGGGATTCGAACCCCCGGAACGTTGCCGTTCAACAGTTTTCAAGACTGCCGCCATCGACCACTCGGCCACACCTCCGGACTTGCAAAGGTAGGAATATTACGGCCCAATTCAAAGCGCCGGCTAAAAAAAACTATCTTTTCAGCCGTATCCGGCTACAGAATTCCCAGCTCGCGACGGGCTTCAATAATCTTTTCGGAATACAGGGCCACGAAGTCGGACCAGCGGTAGAACCCTTCGCACACCTGCTCCAGAGGCAATTCTCCGGGTTCCTCGTTCATAAGGGGGAGGAACAGCAGCTCTGAAGAACTACAGTCGCGCCTTCCGCCGGGGGCGAAGAAGACCAGCTGCACGTTGCCGGCCATAGGGATGCGGGAAATGTCCCAGCTTTCGGGTATGCGGGAGAAATCGGTCACTTCAGCATCCCATCCGGGAAGCTGCATAAGGGCGAACAGCGACATAAGGCAGCCGTCGTGGCCGAAACGCAGGCGTACGGTAACGCCGCGGGCGAGGTCGTCCTGCACCCTTTCGATGAAGTCGGTGAGCAGGGTTTCCGCAAGAAAGCATCCCCTGCGGTCGCCTCCCGGATAGCGGCTCTTTTCGATATAGAAGCAGCAGTTTTCCATTTCCCCAAGCTTCATAAGTTCCTCAGAAGTAAACATATCGAAGAACGAAGGAGCATCGGAAAGGCTGTTGGGCACATTCAGGGTTATGAAGAAAAGGTCGCGGCCGAACTCCATCGGGCTGCAGAGTCCTTCGGTGGAAGTAAAGAGGCGGGCGGCGAAGGCATCCCAGTCGATAAGCGTCTCGCAGTAGCGGTCGTAGTCGGGACGCCAAGGTGCGGAGAGGCTCTTCCAGAGCTCGTCGGAGGGCGTAACGTTCACATTCTCTGCCGAATGCGGATTGAGGGCGCCCATGAGCACGCGGGAAGCGTCGGCCCTGAGGTCGATTAGAGGATTGCGCTGAGTGAGTTCACGTGTAAAGTTCAGCATCGAGAGCATCGTGCGCTCGAGATAGGTGGAAGTGGCCTCGATGCGCGCACCGTCGCGGAAGAGGGCGGGATAGCGCTCGACCATACGGGCCGCGATGCCGCGGTGCTGAAGGCCGCCAATCTCGCTGAGCTCGCCTCCGCGCCCGCTAAGAAGCGGGAAAACGACGGCATAGCGCTCGCGAAGTTCCTCACCGGCGGGCGTGAGGCGCCCTTCGGCAGCCGCCTTTTCAAGCACTCCGGCAACATAATGGAACTGCTCCTCGAAACGGAGATATCTCGAGCCGTGCCTCCCGTAATGCGAAATATGAACCGGCTCATAGCCTTTCGGGGGCGAGGGCAGCGCAGGATGCTCCACCGGATAAAGCTTGTTAATGCCCCAGGCAAAGTCAGGAACCGCCTTGCCGTCGCACGAAACTGCAGAAGCCTCCACCGCAGCGAAATGGCTCTCATACAGGCTCATGGCCTCTTCGAGGGAACGGTCGGCACGAGAAGAGCAGGCCTGTAACAGAAGGGCGCACAGAAGCGGCGCAACGAGGGCGCAGACTCCCCTACTTACTATCGGGAGAAGCTTTCTTGTCTTTGTCATCGGAGAAGAATTTCCACTGGAACAGAATCAGATAGAAAGCCCCGACGGTGACGCATGAGTCGGCGAAATTGAACACGGGGCTGAAAAACACCACCTCTCCGGCGGCATTGTGGATAAGCGGGAAGTAGAACATATCCACCACCTTCCCGAACATAAACGGGGCGTAACCCCAGATAAGGCCGTAGAAAAGGCTGTCGATAATGTTGCCGAAGGCACCGGCTGCGATAAGCGTGAGCCCCACCAGCACTCCGGTGGGAGCCTTCCGGCGGCGATTGAGCGATGAAATCCACCACACCAGCGCGATGCAGAGGCAGATACGGAAGAACGAGAGGCAGAACTTGCCTATCGAGCCTCCGAACTTCATCCCGAAAGCCATACCCTCGTTCTCGACGAAGCAGAGCCTGAACCAATTGCCAAGCACGTAAATCTGCTCGCCGAGCGACATGTTTGTCTTGACCAGGTACTTGATTACCTGGTCGGCGACCACGAGCACGACTCCCAGCAGAACGAGTTTCGCTCCCCTGGAGAGTTTCATTTCTTGCCCTGCTTTGCCAGCATCTCCTTGGCCTCCACGGTAAGCGTGGCGTGAGGAACGAGACGCAGCCTCTCCTTGGGGATGAGCTTGCCGGTCACGCGGCAGATGCCGTAGGTCTTGTTCTCGATGCGCACCAGGGCCTGCTCAAGGTTCTGGATGAACTTGTACTGGCGCTGTGCGAGCTGGCTGGCCTCCTCCTTCGAGAGCTGGTTGGCGCCATCGTCCTCGACGGTCTTGAACGAAGGTGAAGTATCTTCGATATCGTTCGAGCCGTTGTGCATAATGACGTAGCGCAGGGTTTCGTACTCGGCGCGGGCCTTATCGAGCATATCGTCGATAATCTTTTTGAATTCAGCGAGTTCCTCGTCGGAATAACGCAATCTTGTTTCTTCTGCCATATAGCGTCTATGAGCGTTTGATGTTTATTTTGATGATGCCCTCGTTCCACTCCACCTCCGAGGCCTCCGAAGGAGCCTCTTCCAGCGGCTTCAGCACGAACGAAAGCGAGAGAGTCTGGGATGCGACGTAATCTCCGAACTTTTCGAGCGAGGAGGCGATGGCCCGGGCAGCCTCGCCGGAAGCGTACACCACGGTGTCGATGCGGTCGGTAAGGTCCAGGCCGCGCTCCTTGCGCAGGTTCTGCACGGGATGAATCAGTTCGCGCGCAGTGCCTTCGAGTATGAGTTCGGGGGTCTGCACGACATCGAGTGCCACGGTGAGGGCGCCTTCGGTGGCCACGAGCCAGCCGGGCATATCCTCGGAGTGGACTTCGTAGTCGCCCTCTTCAAGACTGACGGGGCCGCCTGGCAGTTCGAGCACGTAGGACTCGGAGCGCTCCATCGCTGAAATCACGTCCTGCGTAAGGGCGGCGAAGGCCGAGGCAATCTCCTTCATCCGGCTGCCGTAACGCTTGCCAAGAGTCCTGAAATTGGGCTTAATCTTCTTGGTGATTATGCCGGTAGTATCGTGCAGGAACTCCAGTTCCTTCACGTTCACCTCGGCAAGGAAGATGTCGCGCACCTTGTCGAGATGCAGCTTGAGGCCGTCGTCGAGCACGGGAATTATAACCTTGGCGAGGGGTTTGCGCACGTTGATACCCACCTTCTTTCGGAGCGAAAGGACCATCGAGGAGGCCTTCTGCGCTATGGCCATGCTCTCTTCGAGCCCCTCGTCAACAAGCTCGGGGCGTGCAACCGGCATAGGCTCGTAATGCACCGACTCTGAGCCGGGAACGAGGTCGAGCCAGAGCCTCTCCATAAAGAAGGGAGCAATAGGGGCGCCTATAAGGGCAACGCCCTTCAGCACTTCGTAAAGAGTCTGGTAGGCCGCCAGCTTGTCCTGCGACATACCGGAGCCCCAGAGGCGCTTCTTGTTCAGGCGGATGTACCAGTTGCTGAGGTCGTCGCAGACGAAATCCTGCACCAGACGGCCTGCAGTGGTGATATCGTAGTCTTCGTAAGCTTCGACGGCCTTGCGCGAAAGAGTGTTCAGGCGGCTGATTATCCACTTGTCGAAAAGAGTCCGCTCCGCGTAAGGGACGGCGGGAGCCTCAGGGTCGAAGCCGTCGATATTTGCATACAGTGCGAATACCGAATATGAATTGTAGAGCGTGCCGAAGAACTTGCGTCGCACTTCCTCGACGCCGGCCTCGTCGAACTTGAGATTGTCCCAGGGCTGGGCGTTGGTGAGCATATACCAGCGGAGGGCGTCGGCTCCGTACTTGTCGAGGGCTTCGAAAGGATTCACGGCGTTGCCGAGTCGCTTGCTCATCTTGTCTCCGTGGCGGTCGAGCACGAGGCCGTTGGAAATCACCCTGCGGAATGCGGGAGTGCCGCTGACCATCGTATGGATGGCGTGCAGGGTGTAGAACCAGCCGCGCGTCTGGTCGACGCCCTCGGCTATGAAGTCGGCCGTGCAGCCGAAATCGGCGCTGTCGATGCCCCTGAGGCCCGTCTGTGCGTAAGGCATGGCTCCGGAATCGAACCATACGTCGATGAGGTCGGTCTCGCGGGTCATCTTTCTGCCCGAGGGGCTGACAAGGAAAATCTCGTCAACGTAGGGGCGGTGCAGGTCGATGCGGTCGTAATTGTCCTTGCTCATGTCACCCGGAACGAATCCTTTGTCTTTCAAAGGATTGGAGGCCATCAGGCCGGCGGCGACCGACTTCTCTATTTCGGAATAGAGCTGGGAAACGCTGCCTATGCAAACCTCCTCCCTTCCGTCTTCGGTGCGCCAGACGGGAAGCGGCGTGCCCCAGTAGCGGCTGCGGCTGAGATTCCAGTCCTGGATGTTCTCAAGCCACTTGCCGAAGCGCCCGGTGCCGGTGGATTCGGGCTTCCAGCTGATGGAGCCGTTGAGCTGCATCATCTTTTCCCTCACGGCGGTGGTGCGGATGAACCAGCTGTTGAGCGGGTAGTAGAGAACGGGCTTGTCGGTGCGCCAGCAGTGGGGGTATGTATGGACATGCTTCTCGATGCGGAACGCCTTGCCCTGCGACTTCAGCATCACGCAGAGGTCTATGTCGAGGGTGGGGGCGTCGGGAGCGAGACTGTCGTCGTAAGCGTTCTTAACAT